>JBKPNC010000122.1:0-25227 GCA_046732435.1 Actinomycetota bacterium | reverse complement strand
CGACCGCGGTCGCCTCGAGGCAGTTTGTGGCTGCGCCCGCGCTAGCCGACCGCCGCGCGAACGCGGTCGAGCGCCTCACTCGCGGGCACCGCGCCCTCGCGGAGGACGCGCGGCTCGGGGCCGGTGAGGTCGAGCACGGTCGACGGCGTGCCGGGGAGTTCGCCACCGTCCAGCACCGCGTCGCAGCCTGCTCGGATCTCGAGCGGGATGTCGTGGAGCGTACGCGGGTCACGCCCGCCGTGGCGGTTCGCGCTCGTCGCCGCCACCACGCCGACGCGTTCGAGCACGGTGCGGGCGTCGCCGTCCAGCCCGGGAACCCGGACCCCGATCGCGTCCGGCCGGCTGCCGGTCAACCAGCGGTAACGCCGCGCAGGGTTCGGAACCACGAGCGTGTACGGGCCGGGCAGTAGGGCGGAGCACATGACGCCCGTGCGGCCGCGAAGCTCCGGCACCGAATCGAAGAGCATCTCGAGATCGGCGGCGAGAATCGCGATCGCCTGCGACTCGGGGCGTTCCTTCAGCCGGTACAGGCGGCGCACCGGGCCGTCGCGGTACGGACTGGCGCACAGGCCGTACACGGTGTCCGTTGGAAGGATGACCGCCTTGCCCGAGCGGATCGCCTCGACCGCATCGTCTACCGCTGCCACTGCGCCTCGACCACTCGCTGGCGGCCCGCCAGGTCGTCGGTGATCAGGGGGTCGGTGTAGCCGTGTTCGGCGAGCGCCGACGCAAGCTCGCCGGCCCTGTCCTCGTGGCTCTCGAGGACGAGCCAACCACCGCGCCGCAGTACGCCGCGCGCACCGGCGACGACGGCAAGCCATTGGCCCTCGTCGACGAGCGCCTCGCGCGGCTCCCAGTCGCGCACTTCCGGGTCGAGCCCGGCCAGCTCGGCCTCGGACACGTACGGCGGGTTGCAGACGACGAGATCGAACGGCCCGGTCGGCAACCCCTGCCGCAGGTCGTGCCGGGCGAGAGCGATGTCGATGCCAAGGCGTTCGGCGTTGCGCTCGGCGACGGCGAGCGCAACCTTCGAGGCGTCGATCGCGAGCACGCGGGCACCGCGATGCTCGTCCGCGACGGCGAGCGCGATGGCGCCCGAGCCGGTGCCGACGTCGAGGACGCGCGGTGCTGGGATCCCCGAGATCAAAGCGAGACAGCGCTCGACGACGATCTCGGTCTCGGGCCGCGGAACGAGGACGCCGTGGTCGACCTGGAGCGTCAGTCGCCGGAACCCCCACTCGCCGAGAACGTAGGCCAGCGGCTCGCGCCGTGACCTCCTGGACACGAGTGTGCGCAGCCGTTCGCGCTCCGCGGCATCGAGCGGACGGTCGAGCGATCCGTAGAGCTCGGCCGGCGAGAGGTCGAGCGCGCTGCAGAGGAGCAGCCGCGCGTCGACGGCGGGCGACGGAATGCCGCGGCGGGCGAGCTCGCTCGTGACCCCCGCAAGGATCCTCGACGCCGTCATACGCCGGCCGTCTCGAGCGCCCGGCGCCGCTCCTCGGCGCTGAGCGCGTCCGTGAGGTCGTCCAGCTCGCCGCCGAGGACGCCGTCGAGGTTGTGGACCGTGAGCTTGACGCGGTGGTCCGTGACCCTGCCGTCGGGGTAGTTGTAGGTGCGGATCTTCTCCGCGCGATCCCCCGAGCCGATCTGCGTTCGGCGCGCCTCCTCGACTTCTCGCCGCTGCCGCTCGAGCTCCCGCTCGAGCAAGCGCGCGCGAAGGACGCGCAGCGCCTTCTGGCGGTTCTGGAGCTGCGACTTCTCGTCCTGCATGGTGACGACGATCCCGGTGGGCAGGTGCGTGATCCGCACCGCGGAGTCGGTCGTGTTCACGCTCTGTCCGCCGGGCCCGGTCGAGCGATACACGTCGATCTTGAGCTCGCTCGGATCGATCTCGACCTCCACCTCCTCGGCCTCCGGCATGACGGCGACCGTCGCGGTCGACGTGTGAATGCGACCCTGCGACTCGGTGACAGGGACCCGCTGCACGCGATGGGTGCCGCCCTCCCACTTGAAGACCGAATAGGCGCCGTCGCCCTTGACGGCGAAGACGACCTCCTTGTAGCCGCCGGCCTCGTTCGCGCTCGCCGCGAGCTGCTCCCAGCTGAAACCCTTGCGCTCGGCGTACCGGGTGAGCATGCGGAAGACGTCGCCGGCCCACAGCGCAGCCTCGTCTCCGCCGACGCCCTGCCGCACCTCGACGATCACGTCCCGGCGATCGGCAGGGTCCGGCTCGACGAGCGCGAGCTTCAGCTCGTCCTCCAGCCGCTCGACCTCCCGTTCGTACTCGGGCACGAGGTCGGCCAGCTCGCCGTCGTCGCGCGCGGCGGCGAGATCCGAGCGGGCCTGGCGCCACTCGTGCGCGAGCCGGTGCGGCCGCTCGAGCTCCTTGAGGCGGCGCCCGACCTCCGCCGCCTCGCGGTGGTCGTTGTAGACGCTCGGGTCGCTCAGGCGCTCGTGCGTGTCGTGGTAGCTGCGGTCGAGCTCGTCGACGAGCTCGTCGATCGTGGCCATGCCAACTAGCGTAGTCGAGCCGGGAGTGCGGCCTCAGCCGCGCCGGACGATCACCGGAGCGAGCCGGACCCAGGCGCGGTTTCCGGCCTTGTCGACGGCCGACAGCGACGCCGCGTAGACGCCGGCGCGCCGCCGGCCGGGGCTCCACAGCAGCGTGTGGTAGCCGCGCGCGAGCCAGACCTGGAGCGCGCTTCCGCCGACGCTCAACGTCACGCGTGAGCTCTTCGAGAGCCAGAAGGAGATGCGCGCAGGGCGCCGCCTTCCGACGGCCGGCAGCGGTCGCTTGGCGTCGATCTCCGGCGGCACCGTCAGGTAGCGGTTGAACCGCCGGTACCAGGAGGCCCAGACCGGGTCCTCCGTGCGCTGAGCCAGCGTCTTCAGCAGCGAGACGACGTAGCGGTGGTACTTGAGCGGCGCCTCGGCGCCCCCGAGCGAGTAGAGCGACCAGGAGCCGGTGTCGAAGCGCGGGAGGAGGGCAAGTGCGGTGGCCGCCAGCCGATCGGAGAGACCGGCCGCCTCGGCGTCTTGCGACAGGTTCCCGTAGATGCTGAGCGAGATCGCGGCCTGGAGCTGCGCGTTCAGCACCTCCGCGGTGCTGAAGCGGTAGAGGCGCACCCACGGACCGCCCTTGAGCCAGAGCAGGAGTCCGCGCGGGAGGGCGAGGTACGCGCGCCGAGCCTCGGACAGGTAGTCGGTACGCGCGAGCGCCGAGGCCGCAACCGCCTGGACCATCCCCGACGTCCACGGGGCCCGCCCGCCGTCGAAGGGGAAGTAGTACTCCCAGGTCAGGGCCGGACCGTTGGGCACGCCGCGCTCGACGAGCGACTCCGCGAGCTCGGCGGCATCCGCGTCACGCCCGGACAGGACGAGGTTCCCCAGTCGCGCGAAGTTGCCCAGCGGATGGAATTGCAGTCCCCGGCCAGGAAAGCTGCGGTACAGGACCCCGTCCTCGGCGTCGATCACGTCCCTTCCGGACGCCGGCATCGGATGGCGCGAGAGGTAGAACGTGTTCAGGCGGAGCATGGAGAACAGGGCCAGCGCCCGGGGAGCCGAGTACACGTTTGCCATGGCCGCCACGTTGCCGAGTACGGCGGCGAGGTTCTGCGCCTGCGGGCCCGGCAGCCGCGGGATCGCCCTCGTCGCGCGATAGGCGATTGCGGCGTCGGTCTTCGCGTCGCTCTCGTCGAGCCAGCCGCGGGCAACCGCCCGGGCGAGCCCGCGTTTGACGACGTCGAGGCTCGTCTGCTGCGACGCGCCGGCGGCCGGCGCCAGCACGAGCGCCGCGGCGCAGACCGCGGCGACCCCGACCCGCGAGAACCCCTCCACTCCACCGCAAAGCGTAGGGAATCGCGCGCCGACGTCAAGGGCGCCGCGCGGCGGTCGGCTAGGCCATCACCTCGACCTTCCGCTCGTCCGGCGTCAGGCGACCTTCGAGCGTGAGCACCTCCCGCAGCGCCCGGATCGAGACCTCGATCTGGTCGAGCGTCGGCGGCCGTGTGGTCAGCCGTTGCAGCCACAGGCCCGGCGCGAGGAGGGTCATGAGGATGCGATTGTCGGTGTGCTTGCCGGCGAAGCGAATCAGCTCGTAGGCGAGGCCCGCGATCACGGGCAGGAGCAGGATCCTGCTGGCAATCAGCCAGTACCACGCGGGCCGCCCGAAGAACGCGAACACGAAGATGGCGATCACCATCACCCAGAGCAGGAACGCCGTCCCGCACCGTGGATGGATCAGGCTGTAGCGCTGGACGCGCTCGGGCTCGAGCTCGTCGCCCGCCTCGTACGCGTTGATCACCTTGTGCTCGGCGGCGTGGTACTGGAAGACCCGCTTGAGGTCGGGCAGGAGCGAGATCAGCGTCAGGTAGATGATGAAGATGGTGACGCGGATCAGGCCTTCCACGATCACGAAGACCCCGGTCGTGTCGATCGGAAGCCAGTTCGTGATCAGCACCGGCGTCACCTTGAAGAGCAGCAGCGCGAACCCGATCGCGATCGCAAACGCGACGATCAGCTGTCCGCGGGAGAGCTCCGTCTCGACCTCTCCCTCGCTTCCCTCCTGCTGGGCGGCGTAGTTCGCCGAGATCGCAAGGGCGCGAAACCCGATCGCGAGCGACTCACCGAGTGCCACGACGCCGCGGATCAGCGGCAGCCGGAAGAGCCAGTGCCGGCGCATGACCGAGTCGATCGGCTTCGCGACGCGCTCGATCGTCCCGCCCGGCGTCCGGACGGCGACGGCCCAGTGCGAGGGCGCGCGCATCATCACGCCTTCGAGCACGGCCTGCCCGCCGATGGGGCTGCTCATGCCTGCGAGGGGTCTACCCGCGGCGCGCGCCGCCGGCGCGCTCGAGCCGACGCTGGAACCGCTCGACGCGGCCGCCCGTGTCCATCAGCTTCTGCTTGCCCGTGTAGAACGGATGGCACTCGGAGCAGACCTCGACGTGGAGCTCCGGCTTGGTCGAGCGAACCTGGAACTCGTTGCCACACGAGCAGCGAACGGTCGCGAGGACGTAATCAGGATGGATGTCGGCCTTCATTCTCCAGCGAGAATAGCAGAGGCCATTTTCGCATCTACGTTGCCACCGGAGACGACAACCGCGGCCGGTGCGTCGGCCCGCAAGCTCACCTTCCCGGCCAGAAGCGCGGCGACGCCGGCGGCGCCGGCGGGCTCGCACGCGAGTTTCGCGCGCTCGTAGAGGAAGCGCATCGCCTCCCGGATCTCGTCGTCGGTGACGAGCACGCTCTCGACGCGTCCGCGGCAGGTTGCGAGCACGTTTCGGCCGGCGAACGGCGCGTTGAGGCCGTCGGCGACGGAGGTGGGCTCCACGTGGACGGGGTGGCCGACCTCGAGCGCGCGCCGCAGCCCCTGCGCGCCCTCCGGCTCGACCGCAACGACGCGACAGCCGACGGCCGCACGGATCCCGCCGACGAGGCCGCCGCCGCCGACGGGGACGGCGACGGCTTGCGCCTCGGGCAGCTCCTGCTCGATCTCCAGCCCCACGGTGCCCTGCCCCGCGATCGTCCGCGGGTCGTCGAACGGGTGCACGAGGATGCGGCCCGTTTCGTCGATCAGCTCGCGGAGACGCTCGAATGCGCCCGCGGGATCCTCGGCGCGCAGGTCGACGTCGGCGCCGTAGCCGCGGGTTGCGGCGAGCTTCAGCTCGCCCGCGCCCCGCCACATGACGACCAGGCAGTCGATGCCCTCGAGCGCGGCGCCGTAGGCGAGCGCCTGGGCGTGGTTCCCCGCCGAGATGCCGATGACGCCGCGTTTCCGCTCGTCGGCCGAGAGCGTCGCGAGCACATTGAGCACGCCGCGCGGCTTGAACGAGCCGGTGCGCTGGAGCAGCTCGGCCTTCAGCAGAACCGGCGCGCCGACGCGCTCGGAGAGCGTCCGCGACGAGAGGAGCGGCGTTCGGTGCAGCCGTCCGCCGATGCGCTCCCTGGCGGCCAGCACGTCATCGCGCGCCACCGCGGTGGGCTCGGCCTCGACCTCGGTCATGTGGCGATGCTACGAGCCCAACTCGTCAGGCTTCGATCGGCGGAGGCGGGCTTCGCCCGCCGGAGCCACGCCGCGCGAAGTCGCGTCTGCCTTCGGGAGGGGGACAATGGGGGAAACCCCATTTCCCCCATTAGGTCTCGGTGTACTCGGGGCCCGAGCCGCCTTCCGCCGGCGTAAGCCGCCCGCCCTTCGCCGTGATCGCGCCGCACTGGACGCAGTTCGACGGCGTCACGTCGACGGTGACGAGGCCGTCTCCGGCCTCGGCGCCGACCTCGTACACCTGGGCCGGGCACATGTGGACCCAGAGCTCCGCCAGCTCCGTCGGAACCTCGCGGCGAACGCGGATGTGATTCGGTGCGTCGTCCCGGGTCCGGTTTCCGGTCAGGTAGACGCTCGACAGCTTGTCGAACGTCAGACGTCCATCCGCCGCGGGATACCGCGCCGCGCCGTTCGCCTGCAACAGCTCATGCTCGGAGTCGCGCTCGAGCTTCCCGTCGCCGGGCGGCAGCTTGCCGAGGGTCGCGGTGGCGGCGCCCGACACGGCCGCGCCGAAGAAGAATCCGCGGCCGAAAGCCGGGCGCATGTTCCGTACGCGCTTGAGATCCGACCAGACGAAGCTCGCCCGAAGCGCGTCGTCGTACCCGGCCAGCGCACCCGGTCGGCTCGGCACCTCACCGGGCTGAAGCGCCGCGAACGCCGTCTCCGCCGCCAGCCGCCCCGACTCGATCGCATAGTGAATCCCCTTCAACGCGGGCACGTTCACGAGCCCCGCGCCGTCGCCGCAGATGAGGAGCCCTGCGGCGTGGAAGCGGCTCGGCAGCGAGAGGAAGCCGCCCTCGGGAATCGTCTTCGCCCCCCACGCAACGCGCTCGCCGCCCTCCAGGATGCCGCGCACGAGCGGATGGGTCTTCAGCTCCTGGAGGAGATCGTGGACGGACAGCCCCACGTCGCGGTGGTCGAGCCCAACGACCATGCCGAGTGTGACCTTGTCGTCGCCGAGCGGATAGATGAACGAGCCGCCGAACTCGCGGTAGCGACGGCCGCCGCGCAGCGGCCAGCCCATCGTGTGGATGACGCGCCCGACTGGTTTCGGCACGGTCCACACCTCCTTCACCCCGAGCGCCCAGACCTGCGGGTTCGCACCTGCGAGGCCCAGCTGGTCCAGCGCCACGCCGGTCAGGTGCCCCTGCGTGCCCTCCGCAAGGACGGTGACGCGGGCCATCAGGTCCGAGCCCGGCTCGAAGTTGCCGAGCGGCTCTCCGTCCCGTCCGCGGCCCTTGTCATCGGTGCGAACGCCCGCGACGCGGCCGTCCGCGGCGATCAGCCTCACGCCGGCCGTCTCGGGAAGGATCGTCGCGCCGACCTCCTCGGCCTGTTCCGCCATCCATCGGCCCAGCTGCGAAAGGGACGCCACGTAGTTGCCGTCGTTCTTCATCGTTGGCGGCGTCGGAATCCGCATCGAGCGCCGGCGTGTCAGGTAGTACACGGCCTCGTCCTCCACCGGCCCCGCAAACGGCAGCTCCCCGGCCTGGGGACGGCCCCGGAAGAGGCGGTGGAGCCCGCGAGGGTTGACGACGGCACCGGAGAGCAGGTGTGAGCCGGGTTGCTTTCCCTTCTCCAGCACGGCGACCGGCACCTCGCCGAGGCGTTCTGCCGTCTCCGGGGACTCCTCGAGCAGCTGCCCGAGCCTGATCGCACACGCCAGCCCGGCCGGTCCGGCGCCGACGATGAGCACCCCGACGTCGATGCGCTCGCCCGGCGGATCCGTCGGCCCGCCGATGAATTCGCGGGGATCGAACGGCGGCGCGTAGTCGGCCGGACGCGTCACGAGCCCCTCCGCTCTCGCACCAGCTCCGTGAGCTTCGGGACGATCTCGTGCACGTCGCCGACGACACCGAGGTCGGAGTACTCGAAGATGGGCGCATTGCGGTCCTTGTTGATGGCGACGATGACGTTCGAGCTTTGCATCCCGACCTTGTGCTGGATCGCGCCGGAGATGCCGGCCGCGACGTAGAGCTTCGGCGCCACGGTCTTGCCGGTCTGCCCGACCTGCGAGGCGTACGGGTACCAGCCGGCGTCAACGACAGCCCGCGTCGCGGCGACGGCGCCGCCGAGCGCCTTCGCGAGCTCCTCGACGATCGCGAACCCCTCCGGGGCGCCGAGTCCTCGCCCGCCGGCGACGATAACGTCGGCGTCCTCGATCGACGGGCCGGTTCGCTCCTCGTGCGCCTGCTCGACCATGGTCGCCGCAAGCGAGAAGTCCTCGATCTGCGCCTCGACACGCTCCACCTGCGCGTCCCCCTTGCCCGCCTCGGGCTCGAAACTGCCCGGCCGGAAGAGGGCGATCCGCGGCTCGCTCTTCCAGCCCACGTCCACATAGACCGAGTCGCCGAGCGCCGGACGCGTTCCGACGAGCTCGCCGTCCCGGCGCTCCACGTCGACGAGATCCCAGTTCAGGCCCGCATCGAGACGCGCGGCTAGCCCGCCGGCGACGTCCGCCGCGAGCACGGATGCGCCGAAGAGGACGGTGTCGAAGCCCTCGTCGCGAACGAGGCTCGCGAGCACATCGACGCGCGGCTGCGGCAGCGGCGCCGCGAGGCGCGGGTCGTCGGCGACGTGGACGACCTGCGCACCGTACTTCCCGGCCTCGGCGGCGAGGCCTTCGACGTCGGCGCCGGCGACGAAGCCCGCGACGCGGTCGTCACCGAGCGCGGCTGCCTTCGTGAGCACCCCGAGCGCTCCCTTGAGGAGCTCGCCTTCGTGGTGCTCGAGGAAAACGACCGTGCTCACAGCAGTTTCTTCTCCGCGAGAAACTCGACGATCCGCTCGGCCGCGGAACCGTCGTCCTCGATCACCGTCGTCTTCCCCCGCGGCGGCGGAGGGGCCAAGGCGAGAACCTCAGTGGGAGAACCCTCGTCGCCAACGTGATCGGCACCCAGGCCCAGATCGAAGGTCGTGAGCGTCTCCTGGGGCTTTCGCTTCGCTCCCATGATCCCTTTCAGCGACGGGTAACGGGGTTCGTTGATCGCGTCCGAAACCGCGACGACGGCCGGGAGCGGCGCCTCGATCACGTCGTAGCCGAACTCGGTCTGGCGCTTGGCGCGCACACGTCCGTCGCCCAGCTCGAGCTCCGCCGCCTGCGACAGCAACGGCCGTCGCAACCGGTCCGCGACGGCAGCCCAGAGCACCGCGCCGTCGGCGTCGCTCGACTGCTGGCCGAAGAGGACGAGATCGGCGTTCTCGCGCTCGAGCGCGGCCGCTAGCAGCCGGCTCGTCGCGACGAGGTCGGAGCCGACGGCCGCATCGTCGGAGACGAGCACGGCCCGGTCCGCTCCCATCGCAAGTGCCTTTCGCAACGAGTCCGCTGCACCGGCCGGACCGAGCGACACCAGCAAAACCTCCCCCTCCCCGTCTCGTTCCTTGATGCGAAGCGCCTCCTCGACGGCGTGGACGTCGAACGAGTTCAGCGTCCCTTCACCCGACCGGTCGAGGCGCTTGCTCGACGGATCGAACCGCCGGGGCGCCGCCGCGTCGGGCACGTGTTTGACACAAACCGCAATCTTCACGACGCGGCAAGTTTATGGGGACGTCGGTAGCCCGTCGTTCTCGTTGCCGGAGCCGGGCTTTGCCCGGCGGGAGGCACAGCGCGTACTGCGCGTCTGCTCTTGGTTCTCCGAGGGGGCTCAAGGGGGAAACGCCATTTCCCCCGTGAAGGTTCGCACGCGTTAGCGGCGAACCTGGTCCGCACCGTCTGCTAGGGTGCCGCCCTTCGAGCGCGACCCGGAGCCCTTGACCAGCCGCCGGACGACAGCCCGAAGCATCCTTCTCGTCCTGCTCGGCCTCGCGGCCGGCGTCGGTTCACAGTCCCTGCACGCGCAGACGTACGGCGGCTCGGACGGGTTGGGCCCCAAGCTGCCGACGACGACCTCGGCGCCGGAGACGTCTTCCTCCCCCTCCACCCCGAGCTCGACGGCCAGACCGAAGCCGAAGCCGGTGCCGATCGGCAATCGCCTCATCTTCCCGGTCGTCGGGCCGGTCCAGTACACGGACGACTTCGGGGCCCCGCGGTCAGGCGGTGTCAGTCACCAGGGCAACGACATCATGGCGGCGAGGAAGTCGCTCGCGGTCGCGGTCGAGAACGGAACGGTGAAGTTCGGCCATAACTCCGCGCACGCCGGGTGCTACCTCTACCTCTACGGCAAGAGCGGCGCGTACTACCTCTACATCCACCTCAACAACGACGTCACGAACAGCAACGACAACCGCGGCAAGTGCGGGCCCGGGATGTCGTACGTGAAAGGGCTGAAGAACGGTCAGAAGGTCAAGGCGGGCGAGCCGATCGGGTACGTCGGGGACTCGGGCGACGCGAACGGCATCCACCCCCACCTCCACTTCGAGGTGCACCCGCACGGGGGCTCAGCGGTCGATCCCTATCCGTACCTGAATCGGGCGCTGCGGCTTCTGTTCGCGCTCAAGCGCGGGAGCACGTTCACGCTCAAGCTCAACGGGAGCGTCTCCGGATTGACCGCCGCCGGATCCCTCAAGGAGCTCGTGAGCACCGTGCTGACCTTCCCGACGGGATACAAGACAACCGGCGTCAAGCGGACGATCCAGCTCTGGCTCCCCGAAGACGCGACCGTTGAGCGGAAGGCGAACGGCGTCGTCCGGACGGTGACGAACCCCGCCGCGGCCCTCAAGAAGAAGGCGCCCGTCCAGATCGGCACCGCCTCGGCTGCCGCGACGCTGCAGGCCCAGATCGGCGCCGCGGACGCGCTCGTCGCCAACCGGGTGCTCGTGCTCCCAAAGAGCTAGCGTCCGCGGAACTCGGGCTCGCGCTTCTCCACGAACGCGGCGAGGCCCTCCTTGGCGTCCTCGCTCGCGAACAGCCGGGCGAACTCGTCGGCCTCACGGCCGAGGTTGTCGACGTGGTCGCCCTGCAGCGCATGGTTGAGCGCAACCTTCGCGGCGCGCAGCGCGAGCGGGCTCTTCGCCGCCACCGCGCGGGCCGTCTCGAACGTCCGCTCGATCAGCTCGTCCGGCTCGAAGACCGCGCCGACGAGCCCGAGGCGGAGCGCCTCATCGGCGTCGACCGTGCGCCCGGTGAGGATCAGGTCCTTGGCGACGCCGAGGCCGCAGACGCGCGCCAGCCGCTGCGTACCGCCCCAGCCGGGGATGATGCCGAGGTTGATCTCCGGCTGGCCGAGCTTCGCCTTCCGGGAGGCGTAGCGGACGTCGCACGCGAGCGCGAGCTCGCACCCGCCGCCCAGCGCGAAGCCGTTGATCGCGGCCAGCGTCGGCGCCGGGCTCGTCTCGAGCAGCTGTGCGACGTTGTGACCGAGCGCTCCCCACTCCTTCGCCTGCTCGGGCCCGAGTCCGCTCATGTACTTGATGTCGGCGCCCGCGGCGAACGCCCGATCGCCGGCCCCGGTGAGGACGATCGCGCGCGTCTCGCGGTCGTCCCGCAGCTCGAGGAGACGCTCGCGCAACGCCGTGAGCGTCTCCACGTCGAGGGCGTTCAGCGCGTCGGGACGGTCGATGGTGATGCTCGCGACACCGCCCGCACGGTCGACGCGAACGCTCACCGCAGTTCCGGCCTAGACCGTCTCGGGTTGGCGTGAACTGCGGAGGAAATCGACGATCTCGCTGGTCGGCGCTCCCGGTGTGAACACCTCAGCCACACCCTGCCGCCGGAGCTCGTCGGCGTCGTCGCGTGGGATCGTGCCCCCGACGACGACGAGGACGTCGTCTGCGCCCGCCTCGCGCAACCCTTCCACCACGCGGGGCACGAGCGTCATGTGCGCGCCGGACAGGATCGAGATCCCGACCGCGTCCGCATCCTCCTGGATCGCGGTCTCCACGATCTGTTCCGGTGTCTGATGGAGACCCGTGTAGATCACCTCCATCCCCGCGTCCCTGAGCGCACGCGCGATGATCTTGGCTCCCCGGTCATGACCGTCCAGGCCGGCCTTCGCAATGACAACTCGGATTTTCCGCGCCATCTGGGCAAGTATATGAGCGTGAAATTGAGCGTCGTCGGAAGCTCGCCCGCGTGGCCGGCCGCGAAGCGGCCTGTCCGCGAAGCGGACCAGTGGAGGGGGTCTGGGGGAACCGGGAGGTTCCCCCAGTGAGCATGAGGTTGAAGGTCGTCGGAAGCTCGCCCGCGTGGCCCAACCCCGGCTCGGCCCAGTCCGGGTACGTCGTCGACAGCGGAACGGGACGGCTGTTGCTCGATTGCGGTCCCGGCGTGCTGGCGCGCCTGCGCGAGTTGGACGGCGGCTGGCCGACGGTCGATGCCGTCGCGATCACGCATTTCCATCTCGACCACTGGGGTGACCTCGCAGCGTGGGCGTGGGGCAGCCTCTTCATCGGCCGAGACCGTCCCAAGCCGGAGCTCTGGGTGCAGTCGACGGGGATCAAGCAGCTGACCGAGTTCGGCGAGTGGATGGGGACCCCGTGGATGTTCGAGCGGGCGTTCGAGCTGCGCGAGTACGAGGAGGACACTCCGTTCCGGACCGCCGGCCTCGAGGTGACGGCGGTTCAGCTGCCGCACTACCAGCTGCGAACGTTCGGGTTTCGTCTGGCCAACGAGACGCACACGCTCGCCTACTCGGGGGACTCGGGCCCGAGCGGCAGGCTGGCGGATCTGGCGCGCGACGTCGACCTGTTCGTCTGCGAGGCGACGCTGCTGCGCGGGGAGCTGGACGCACAACCGCGCGGGCACCTGTCCGCGGAGGAGGCGGTCGACGCGTTCGACGCTTCGGGCGCGAGCCGCCTATTACTGACGCATCGCCCCGACGAGCTGCCGCTCGCCGAGGGGCTCGAGCTCGCCTACGACGGCCTCGAGCTCGAGGTGTAGCGGTTCTTGATGTAAGCGCGGTATACCCGGGCGCCGCGCCAGCTCCGGATACCCAGCGCCGCGACGACGACCAGCAGCAGACCGAAGATGCCGACCGGGAAGAGCAACCACATCCGGCTCGAGTGCGCCTCCGACTGCGCCGCCAGGCGGGGGTCGGCGGTCAGGCGGTTCGAGCTCGCGCCGAAGTCCCCGGTCGGGTCGGGCGTCGGGAGGAAGCTCGACACGAGCCAGCGGTAGTGGCCGCTGCCCTTGAACCGCCGCAGCGTGAGATCGAACACCACCGGACGGATGTGCCGCTGCGGTTTCGCAAACAGCGCGACCTGGATCTCGATCTCCTGCTTGAACGAGTAGCCGATCCGCCACCGCGCTGTATAGACCGGGAACGGCGGCACGGGAATGTCGCCCTTCGCCCACGTCGCCCGCGTGTAGCCATGGCGCATGGAAGGAGCCAGCAGCGGCCACGAATCGCCGGTGTGCCGGCGCCGGACGGCGGTGAGGATGAACTTCCTCGCCACGGTGAGCACGGGGACGGCCCGGGTGGCGAACTCGTGCGGCTTGTCCACCTTCACGACGTCGCCTTCGACGTTCGTGACTCGCGCTCCCTTCGGCGCATGCGGGCTCGGCAACGCGATGATCAGCCCCGCGACCAGCCCGGCGAGCGCGAAGAACGCCCCGGTCCAGGCGAGGCGTCGCCTCATCCTCGCCGAGGACAAGATGCCCCTCACGGGGCCAAGGATAGACCCTCGACCTACGCCGTTCGAATCCGCCGGCCGGTTAGTTCTGCGGAACCGGCGGCGTCCAGCGCGGCATCCAGTAGTCGACCAGCCAGGGCGTCGCCCCGCTGCCGACCTTCCTCAGCTCGATCCAGAAGACCGTCGGCCGCGTCTTGGCCCTCGGATCCGGCGTGAGGCCGACCTCGACCATGACGTCCCTCCGGTGCGCGTAGACAAGCGCGTAGTTTGTCGTCGTATCCGGCTTGTAGACCGGGAACGGGACGAACGGATGGCTGTCGGAGGTCACCCACTGCCTGTAGCTGTAGCCCTGCCGCATCCGCGGCGTGACGTACTTCCAGGCGGCCCCGTAGTTCTTGCCGCCGACCGCGCCCGCGATGAACGTCCGGATGGCCTGCTTCGCCTCCTGATCGAGCTGGGTGTAGTTCGTGACGCGCACGCCGCTCGCGTTGACGAGCGCATGCGTCTTTCCAGGCAGCGTCGGGTGGAAGTTGCGATCAGGATTGGTCTGGGTGTGATCGCTACCGCCGGCGAACTTGACGATCACGAGGGCCACGCCGGCCGCAAGCACGGCGGCGCCGAACCACAGGAGCAGGCGGTTGAAACGAGCCGAGGAGAACGCAGATTGAATGGCGTGCATCTTGGGGTCAGGAGTGTAGACGGAAGGGTAGCGGCATTTGTTAGTGCTCAGAAGACGGGAGTCTCGGTCCAGGTCCCCCAGGTCTCTCGGAGGGTGTCGCACATCTCGCCGAGGGTCGCGTACGCGCGGGCCGCATCGACGATGTGCTTCATGACGTTCTCCTCATCCTGGAGGGACGCCTCCCGGAGCCGGCGCAGCGCCTCCTCGACGGCAGCCGTGTCGCGCCGCGACCGAACGTCCTGAACACGATCGACCTGCTTGCGCTCGAGCGCCGGGTCGATGCGGAGGATGTCGAGCTCTGCCTCGTCCTCGAGGTCGTACCGGTTGACGCCGACGACGACGCGGCCGCCCGACTCGACCTCAGACTGGTACCTGAACGACGCCTCCGCGATCTCGCGCTGGAAGAAGTTCTCCTTGATCGCCTCGACGACGCCGCCCAGCTCGCGAATCCGCCGGAAGTAGTCGTACGCCTCGGCCTCGAGCCGGTTGGTCAGATCCTCCAGGTAGTAGGAGCCGCCGAGCGGGTCGATCGTGTTGACGACGCCGGTCTCGTGGGCGATCACCTGCTGCGTCCGGAGCGCGAGCCGGACGGCATCCTCCGTCGGGAGCGCCAACGCCTCGTCGAACGAGTTCGTGTGGAGCGATTGCGTGCCGCCGAGCACCGCCGCGAGCGCCTCGATCGCCGTCCGCACGATGTTCACCTCGGGCTGCTGCGCCGTCAGGGAGACACCGGCCGTCTGGCTGTGGAACCGCATCAGCCACGAGCGCGGATTGCGGGCGCCGTAGCGGTCACGAAGCTCGCGCGCCCAGATCCGGCGGGCGGCACGGTACTTGGCGATCTCCTCGAAGAAGTCGAGATGGGCGTTGAAGAAGAACGAGAACCGCGGCGCGAAGTCGTCGACGGCCAGGCCCCGTTCCATGCATGCCTCGACGTACGCGAACCCGTTCGCGAGGGTGAACGCCAGCTCCTGGACGGCGTTCGAGCCGGCCTCGCGGATGTGGTAGCCGGAGATCGAGACCGGATGCCAGCGAGGCAGGTCGTTCGCGCAGAACTCGATCATGTCCACCACGAGCCGCATCGACGGCTCCGGCGGGAACAGCCATTCCTTTTGGGCGATGTACTCCTTGAGAATGTCGGTCTGGATCGTTCCCCGGAGCTCCGCGCGCGGGACGTTCTGCTGCTCGGCGACACAGACGTAGAAGGCGAGCAGCATCGCCGCCGGCCCGTTGATCGTCATCGAGGTCGACACCTCGCCGAGCGGGATGCCGGCGAAGAGCGTCTCCATGTCGGCGAGCGAATCGACCGCGACGCCCTCGCGGCCGACCTCTCCCAGCGAGCGCGGGTGGTCGGAGTCGAGGCCCATCAGCGTCGGCATGTCGAACGCGGTCGACAGTCCGGTCTGGCCGTGCTCGAGCAGGTAGCGGAAGCGCTCGTTCGTCTCCTCGGCCGTCCCGAAGCCGGCGAACTGACGCATCGTCCAGAGCTTTCCGCGGTACATCGACGGGTAGACCCCGCGCGTGAAGGGATACACGCCGGGATAGCCGAGGTCTCGTTCGTAGTCGACGTCGACGTTCTCGGGCGTGTAGAGCGGCTCGTTCTCGAGCCCCGAGATCGTGGTCGTCAACTCGTCACCGCGCTCCGGCGCCGCGTCGTAGAGCTCACGGCGCCACTCCGAGGTGTTCGTCTCCTGGGCGGCGCGATCGTCGGTCGTCGCCATGCCTGAATGTTATGGGGTCGGTGCTAGCGCGAGGCGCCCGGCTTCCAGAGCGGCTCCGGAACGCCCTCGTCGGCGTTGGCCGTGCGCGCGAGGATGAAGAGAAGATCGGAGAGCCGGTTCAGGTAGGCGAGCGCGACCGGGTTCACCTCCTCGACGCGGAGGGCGTCGCGCTCGGCGCGCCGGCACACCGTGCGGGCGTGGTGGAGCCGTGCCGCGGTCTCGGTTCCGCCCGGGAGCACGAAGCTGCGCAGCGGCTCCAGGCGGGCGTTCAGCTCGTCACACGCAGCCTCGAGCGCCTCGACCTGCGACGCGGCGATGCGCAGGCGTTCGCGGTCGCCCGCGGTCTCGGGGACGGACAGGTCGGCGCCGAGGTCGAAGAGCTCGTTTTGGATACGCTCGAGCACCCGCCGGATCCGCAGGGGCAGATCGCCGGCGAGGACGACGCCGAGCACGGCATTCAACTCGTCGACCGCGCCGTACGCCTGCACCCGCGCGTCGGTCTTCGCAACGCGCGATCCGTCGCCGAGGCTGGTCTCGCCGCGGTCGCCTGCCCGCGTGTAGATCCGCGTCAGGCGGACGGGCTCGTCGCGCTTCCGCATCCGTTCTAGGTTACGACGGTGATCCGACGCGCGACGGACGACGACGCGGCCACGATCAGCCGTGTCTTCGTGTCGGCCCGGGACGGCATGGCCTACCTGCCCCGCATTCCCGATCGGGATCGGCCGCTGCTCGGGGGTCGGTTCTTGCGCCGAGCCGAGATTTGGGTGGCCGAGGAAGGCCGACGGGTCGTCGGCTTCATGGGCGTCGCTGACGCCGAGCTCACGCATCTCTACGTGGAGCCGCAGGCGCAGAATCGCGGCGTGGGCACCCGGCTTGTCGACCACGCCAAGGGTCTTCGCCCAGGCGGCCTGCACCTGTGGGTCTTCCAGAAGAACGAGCGGGCGCGCCGATTCTACGAGCGCCACGGCTTCCGCCTCGTGCGGCTGACCGACGGCGCCGCGAACATGGAGCGCGAGCCGGACGCGCTCTACGAGTGGCCCTAGCCCTGGGCCATCGCGCGCTGCGCGAGGCCGAGAATCGAGCGCGCGATGACGAGGCGCTGGATCTCGCTCGTGCCCTCGTAGATCTCGGTGATCTTCGCGTCGCGGTAGTAGCGCTCGACGGGAAACTCCTTCGTGTAGCCGTACCCGCCGAGGATCTGGATCGCCTCGGCCGTCTGGCGCCTGGCCATCTCCGAGGCGAACAGCTTCGCCTTGGCGCCCGCCTCGGTGTGCGGCAGCCCCTCCCCCTTCATCCAGGCCGCGCGGTAGACGAGTAGGCGCGCCGCATCGATCTCGGTTGACATGTCTGCGAGCTTCCACTGGATCGCCTGGTGCTCGGCGATTGCCTTGCCGAACGCCCGGCGCTCCTTCGCGTACTCGCGTGCGACGTCGTAGGCGGCCTGCGCGATGCCGAGCGCCTGCGCGGCGATGCCGATTCGGCCGCCGTCGAGCGTCGTCATCGCAACGGTGAACCCCTTGCCCTCCTCGTGAAGCAGCCGGTCGCGAGCCACCTCGGCTCCCTCCACGACGATGTCATTCGTAATCGATGAGTTGAGGCCGAGCTTCTCCTCGTCCCGCGTCACGCGCACGTCGTCGGCGTCGAGCAGGAAGGCCGAAACGCCGCGAGCCCCCGGGGTCGCCGGGTCGGTCCTGGCGAACACGAGAAACGTGCCGGCGAACGCGCCGTTCGTGATCCACTGCTTCGCGCCGGTAATCCGCCATCCGTCCTCGGTCGGTTCGGCCCGTGTCCGGAGCGAGCCTGCGTCCGAGCCCGCCTCGGCCTCGGTGAGCGCGAACGCACCCAGGTGCTCGCCGCGGGCAAGCGGGGGCACGAAGCGGCTCTTCTGCTCGTCGGTCCCGAACGACAGGATCGGCAGCGTCGTCGCGCTCGTATGCACGGCGACCGTGACGCCGACGCCGGCGTCGGCGCGCGAAAGCTCCTCGAGGACGAGGATGTACGAGAGGAAATCGGCGCCGGCTCCCCCGTATTCCTCGGGCACGCACACGCCCATGAGGCCGAGCTCGGCGAGCTTCGAGAACAGGTCGCGCGGGAAATGGTGCTCCCGGTCCCAGGTAATCGCGCACGGCTCGATCTCCGCCTCGGCGAACTCGCGTGCCAGCGCCTGGATCTCGCGCTGCTCGGGCGCCAGCGAGAAGTCCATCCCGGCGCGAGTATAGGGAGGGCGTTCGCGCGCCGAGTCCACCGCGGCAGCTCAGTACTCGTAGAACCCGCGGCCACTCTTGCGCCCGAGGCGTCCGGCCTGGACGTACTGGCGGAGGAGTGGACACGGGGCGTACTTCGGGTTGCCGAGCCCTTCGTAGAGTACCTCCATGATCGCCACGCACGTGTCGAGACCGATCAGGTCCGCAAGCGCGAGCGGGCCCATCGGGTGGTTGAAGCCGAGGCGTGCGATCGTGTCGATCGCTTCCACTTCCGCGACTCCCTCCATGAGCGCGTAGGCCGCCTCGTTGACGAGCGGCATGAGGATGCGATTCGAGACGAAGCCGGGAAAGTCCCGGGCCTCCGCCGCGGTCTTCCCGAGCTCGCCGGCCAGCTCGGTGATCGCAGCTGCCGTCTCGTCCGAGGTCTCCAGGCCTCGCACGACCTCGACGAGGCCCATGAGCGGCACGCGTTTGAAGAAGTGCATCCCGACGACCCGGTCGGCCCGCGCGGTAGCCGCGCCGAGCGACGTGATCGGGATCGAGGACGTGTTGGAGGCCAGGATGGCCTCTCCGTGGAGCGTGGCGTCCGCCTCGCGGAACACGGCCTCCTTGACCGCGGCGTCCTCGACGACCGCTTCAATCAGCAGGTCGGCGCCGGCAAGGCCGTCGACGACCTCCACCCGCGACAACACCTCGTCCGGATCCGGCCCGCCCTTCTCGGCGAGCTTCTGGAGGCTCCTGCGCATCGCGTCGAGCGCCCGCTCGGCGGCGTGCGGGACCGCGTCGTGCAGCAGGACGTTCCGGCCGGACGCGGCGACGACCTGGGCGATCCCCCCGCCCATCTGGCCGGCCCCCACGACGAGCACCCGCCCGAAGCGCATGAGGCAGGAGGGTAACGTGGCCCGGTGGAGGCAGTCGTCCGTCCGGCCGCGGCCGCCGACGCCAGAGCGATCGCGCGCGTCCACGTCGAGACGTGGCGGGAGGCGTACGCGCACGTCTTCCCGGCCGAGTACCTCGCCACGCTCTCGATCGACGACCGCGCCGCGCTCGCGGAGCGTCTGCTCTCGGAGAACGCGGAGACGATCTTCGTCGCCGAGCTCGAGGGCCGGATCGTCGGCTTCGCGTCCGGAGGGCCCAGCAGGGACGAGGACACCGAGGCCGCGCCGGGCGAGGTCTATGCCATCTACGTCGAGCCCGCCGCCTGGGGCATCGGGGCGGGGCGCCGCCTGCTCGAGCGTCTGGAGGCGGCGCTCCGGCAGCGTGGCCTGGACGAGGCCACGCTCTGGGTCCTCGAGGACAACCCGCGGGCGCGTCGGTTCTACGAGGCGGCCGGCTGGCGGTACGACGGCGGGCGCGAGATCTTCTCCCGCGCCGGCGTCGACGCATGGGAGATCCGTTACCGCAAGCAGCTTCGATAACATATCTGTACTTGTGATTAGTGCAGATCTGTTGCGGGAGGCGCGCCTGCGGACGGGTTTGACGCAGGCGGAGCTCGGCCGGCGTGTCGGGCGTCCGCAGTCGCAGATCGGCCGCTGGGAGCGCGGCGAGGTGAAGCCGAGCCTCGAGACGCTGCGCGAGCTGATTCGCGCCTGCGGGCTCGAGCTGACGTTTGGCCTCGCCAACTACGACGACTCCCACGACGAGTGGATTTTGAAGGCGCTCGAACAGACCCCTGCCGAACGCCTCGCACGAGCGGCCCAGGCAGCGCGCGCCTGGGCCGAATGGGGGCGGCGCCTGGAGGCAGCCCGTGAACGAGCAGCCGTTTGACCCGCTCCCGTTGCTCGAAGCGCTGCAGCGCCACGGGGTCGATTTCATCGTCGTCGGAGCCGCCGCGGCGGTATCACAGGGATCACCCGTACCGACATACGACCTCGACGTGACCCCGGCTCGCAACCGGGAGAACTTCGAGCGAATTGCGAGCGCGCTCGGGGACCTCGACGCGCAACTGCGAACTCCAACCGAACCCGTTCCATTTCCGGTCGACGCGATGATGCTGGCTGGGGGCGAAGCGTGGACGCTCGACACCAACGCCGGAGCGCTCGACCTAGTCTTCGTCCCTGCCGGAACGCGCGGCTATGAGGACCTTCTCCGGGACGCGCTGAGCCTTGACCTGGGAACCGGAACACCGGCACTGGTGGCCTCCCTGCCAGACGTGATCCGCATGAAAGAGGCGTCCAACCGGGAAAAGGACCGCGTGCAGCTCCCAGCGCTCCGCCGGACGCTCGAGCTGATCCGGCGCCGCGAGCAGGAAGCTCGCTAGACCTCGAGCAGGACGGCGTCGCCCTGGCCGCCGCCGGAGCAGATCGACGCCAGCCCCAGGCCGCCGCCGTTGCGGCGGAGCTCGTAGATCATCGTGCTCAGGATGCGCGCGCCTGACGCGCCGATCGGATGGCCCAGCGCGACCGCGCCGCCGTTCACGTTCACCCGCTCCTCGTCGGCGCCGAGCATTTTCGTGGAGTTGAGCACAACGGAAGAGAACGCCTCGTTGAGCTCCACGCGCTCGACGTCGTCAATCGTCTTGCCCACTTTCTCCAGCGCGAGCTCTCCCGCCTTGGCCGGCGTCCGCGCCAGGTACGGAGGCTCGTCGGCGACGTACGCCTGCGCGACGATCGTCGCGAGCGGCTCGAGGCCGCGCTGCCGCGCAAACTCCTCGCTCGTGATCACGAGGGCGCCGGCGCCGTCGTTGATGCCCGGTGCGTTGCCGGCGGTGGTCGTTCCCTCGGGATCGAACACCGGTCGCAGCGCCGCGAGCTTCTCCAGCGACGTGTCACGCCGAGGCCCCTCGTCGACGGCGAGACCGTCGACCGGCACAATCTCGTCCCGAAAGAACCCCTCGTCGATCGCGTGCACGGCGCGCTGGTGGGACCGCAGCGCCCACCGGTCCTGATCCTCGCGTGCGATCCCGAGCTCGCGCGAGACGAACGACGCCTGCTGGATCATGTGCCGGTTGTCGAAGGTGGAGATGAGCCCGTCGTGCGTCATCAGGTCGATGATCACGTCGTCGCCCATCCGATAGCCGAAGCGCGCCTTCGGCAGCGCATAGGGCGCGTTCGTCATCGACTCCATCCCGCCGGCGACGATGACCTCGTGCCCGCCGGCCCGGACCATGAGATCGGCGATCTGCACCGCTCGCACGCTCGAGGCGCAGACCTTGTTGATCGTGTCGGCCGGCACCTCGACCGGCAAGCCCGCGCCAACCGCCGCCTGCCGTGCCGGCGCCTGCCCCACTCCGCCCTGAAGGACCTGCCCCATGACGACGTACTCGACGTCGCCGGGCTCGAGGCCGATCCGCTCGAGCGCCGCCTTGATCGCCATCGCGCCGAGCTCGGGCGCTCGAAAGCGCGCGAGGCCGCCGCCGAAGCGGCCGAACGGCGTGCGAACTGCGGAAACGATGACGGCGCGAGCCATGTGGCCAGCGTAGCGAAGGGCGCTTGCGAGGCCGCGTCGGCCGGATCAGCCGCCCATCTGGCCCATCTGGTCCATCTGAGACATCGACGGAGCCCGAGACGGGTCGGTGATTCCAGGGACGCTCGAGGGCGCCAGGATGAGCCAGATCCCCAGGCCCACAAATGCGACCGCAAACACCTTCGAGAGCCGCATCCCGTACGGCAGGGTCTTCTCCGCGAAGATCACGGCCGCGACCACGCCCATCCAGACCAGGCTCATCACGCCGACCGCGAAGAGGATCACCATCAACCCCCAGCAGCACCCGACGCAGAAGAGGCCGTGCTCGACGCCCATCCGGAGCGCCCCAAGCCGTCCGGAGCGCCACCCGTGGAACATGAAATGGAGCGGGCTGCGGCAGTGGCGAAGGCATACCTCCTTCAGCGGCGTCAGCTGGTAGAGGCCCGCCGCCACGATGGCCCCACCGGCGACGTACGGGCCTGCACGGTCCCACGCGAGCCAGTCGGTCCCGGCAGCCGTGATCAGCCGGAAGAGGCCGTACGCGAGCAGGCCGTAGGCGGTCCAGGCGACGAAGTATCCGGCCAGGAAGATCCAGGTGGGCACGTACGCGTATCCGTGCCGTGCCCGCTCGTGTGAGCTGCGAGCGAAGACGAGCACCATCGGCGCGACCGACGGCAGCATCATCGCGGCCATCATCGTCACCCAGATGCCGACGTACCAGCCGACCGCGCCGAGGTCGGTCCCCGGCCCGGCGTCCATGCCGCGCATGCGCCAGGCCGTGACGATCCAGGCGGCGAGCGCGGCCGCGATCAGGATGGTCGCGACGACCATCGGCCTCGGGGAGCGGAGCGGCGAACGCCGGTCGTCGTGTTGACCGGCAGAGGCTCGCGCTTGGTCGACGGCGACGCTCACGTCGGGGGCATGGTAGATCGGCGCGGAAAGGCCGCGTCAGGCGAGTACGTTTCCGGGGAAGTGAACGGCGAACGACTCCGGAGCAAGCGGACGACGGTGCTTCTTCTTGCCGCCGGGGCCTTTCTTGCCGTCGGCGCCGGAATCCTCATCGCGCGCGCTGCTCGCTTCGCATCCGTCCTCCATGAGCTCCAGCACGCCGATGCGCGCTGGTTCCCGGTGATCCTCGGCGGCGAGGTGATCTCGTTCGTCGGCTACGCGATGGCCTACCGCGGGATCGCCCGCGTAAACGGCGGTCCGCGCTTCAGCTTCCCGCTGACGTTGCGGCTGGTTGCCATCAGCCAGGGCGGCGTGGCCGTGGGCATGGGCGTCGGCGGCCTCGCGGTCGACTACTGGGCGCTCCGCCGTGCCGGCGAGGAGCACAACGTCGCGTTTGCGCGCGTGCTGGGACTCAACACGCTCGAGTGGGCCATCCTGGGAGCAGCCGCGGCCGGCGCCGCCACGGCCGAGCTGGCCGGCTCCGGGCAGGGAGCGCCGCTCGCGCTCGAGATCGGCTGGATCGTCGGTGTGTCCTTCTGCTACGCGGGCGCAATCGTGGTCAGCCAGCCCGGACGCGTCGACCGGCTGACGGGACGCGAGGGACGAGGACGAGTCGGGACGCTCTTCGCGACGACGGTCGCCGGCGTGGCGATCGTGAGGCACGTGATCAGCCATCCGATCCGCTGCGCGGAGCCGTTCTGGGGCGCGGCGATCTACTGGACGGGGCTGATGATCGCGCTGTGGGGCGGGCTCCACGCGTTCGGCTGGGGCCTCGGCGTGATCGGCCTCGTGCTCGGCTTCGCGACGGGCTACGTCGCCACGATGCTGCCGCTCCCGGCCGGTGGCGCGGGCGGGATCGACGCGGCGATGACGTACGCGCTCACGCTCGTCGGCGTGCCGCTCGCACCGGCGCTCCTCGGCGTGATCGCGTATCGCCTGTTCACGTTCTGGCTGCCGCTGATCCCGGCGCTCCTCTCCGGCGTCACGGTGAAGGACCTCCGCGCGCGGCTCCCCGAGGTCCCGCACCCCGGCGAGGACACGCGCCTGGCCTGGCTCTCGAAGGACTAAGGCTCTCTGTGAAAGCGAGAGCGGGCCCCGACGCGCGGCGTGGAGCCGTTCGGTAGGGTCGATCGGTCCATGCGCATAGGAGGTGCGGGGTGCTGTTCCACACGACGTGGGAGTTTCACGTGAGCAACAGCGAGGAGGCCATTCAGCGGAATCTCGCCTTCTTCTCACAGTGGGAGCCGCCGGACGGCTTCGAATTCAAGGGCTTCTGGGGATTCGCCGACGGCTCGGGAGGCGTTGCGATCGTCGAGACAGACAGCGCCGCCACGCTCGCCAGGGCGACTGCCCCGTTCACGCCCTGGCTGCGATTCAACACCACACCGATCCTTCCGATCGAGGAGTCGTCGGCAATCGCTGGCGAAGCCGCGGCCACGCGCGCTTCCTTCAGCGGCTAGGTCGAACCTAGACCCGCGAGTTTGATCGCGGCCAGCGCGAGCACCGTCCCGCCCGCGATGTCCAGGATGTAGTGGTTGGCCGTGACCACCACGGTGAAGGCGACGCCGGCCGGGTACGCGTAGGCGAGCCCTCGCGCCGGCACCGAGGACGACGAGGAGAGCACGGCCGCGCTCGTGCAGATCGCGAACACCATGTGGATGCTCGGCAGCGCGGCGATCGGGTTGTACAGCTTCACGATCAACCCCGAATCCAGGTCGATCCCGGTCACGTCTTCGATCGTGTCGACCAGGTGCTCCTGCTTGCGAGGCGGCTCCGTCGGAAGGAGCAGGAAGACCGGCTGCGCCGCGAGCATGCCGATCGCGGTCGCGCGCCTGGCACGGTGGAAGTGCGGATGCCGAAGCAAATAGAGCCGCATCAGCACGCCCACCGTGAGCGCCACGTTCAACGTGACGTAGGCGACGTTCAGCACCGCGAGCGCGCGCCGGCGGCGCGGCAGCAGGAGACCCTGGACGGCGGGCTCGACGTGGATGCGGAGTCGGCGCTCGAGCGCGACGATGCGACGAGCGTTGACAGCCGCCCGCTCTCGCCCGCTCCGGTGCACGACGATCACGCGCACCAGGAGGTAAACCGCGTACGCCCCGAGGCCGATGGCGACTTCGCGGCGCCCGGAGAACGCCCGGCGAGCCGACGTCACGGCCGGAGCGCTTCGTCGTAGACGGCGAGGATCTCCTCCGCCACAACGGACCAGTCGTACCGGAGCGCCGCCCGCCGCCCGGCGTCGCCCATGCTGCGCCGAAGGTCGGCATCGGCGAGCAGCCGCCGAAGCGCGTCGGCGAGCGCCTCATCGTCGCCCGGCGGGACGAGCACTCCAGCCTCGGGCGGGAGGATGTCCCGATACCCGCGGATCGCGGATGCGACGACCGGAACCCCCGCCGCCATACCTTCCAAGACGACAAGCCCGAAACTCTCGCCGGAGAGCGACGGCGCGCAGACGACGTCGGCCCGTGACAGCAGCTCGCGTCGCGCCGCGTCCGGCGCGCGGCCGTGGGCGTGCACGCGCTCGCGCGCGGTCCGCGGGACGCCGTTCGCGAGTCGGCTCACGTCCGAGGGCGCCACACCGACGAGGTCCAGCTGCGCATCCCCCGGAAGCCGGCCGAACGCCTCGAGCAGGACGGGCAGCCCCTTCCGCGGCTCGGGACGGCCGACGAACAGCACCCGGTCACCCCTGTCTCTTATACACATCTCCGAGCCCACGAGACG
>JBKPNC010000121.1:0-11576 GCA_046732435.1 Actinomycetota bacterium | reverse complement strand
GGATGAGGTTGTGCGGGGGCGTCCTCATCGCAGCGGCGACGACCCGTCGCCGCTCCCGCACGACGAGGTAGTACGGGTCTTCTCCGTAGAAGCGCGGCGTCTCCCGTAGCCGGCTGCAGAGCCCGAGGATGAGGTTGTGCTCGGCCTCCCGCTCGGTCAGGAAATCGCCGGCGGTCGCGAGGAAGTCGTCGGCGTGCGCTGGGCGCTCGAGCTCCATCGGATGCGCGCCGTCAGATGCCGAACGCGAGCCGCTCGGCGAGCGCCTCCGGCAGCCCGGCCGTTCTGATCTCGTCCTGCGTGCGCGTCACCTCGTACTCCACCCGCCGGAACCACGCCCGCCCGTCGTCGAGGTCGAGTAGCAACCAGGCCGCGCGTGGGTCCCCGTCGCGGGGCTGTCCGACCGAGCCGGGGTTGAGCAGGAGCCGGCCGTCTCCGAGGTCGGCCTCGGTCGCCTCCGGTGCGTGCGCCGCCTGCACGTCGTGGCCGAACAGGTGCGCCACGATCGGGATGTGGCTGTGGCCGATGAGGATCACCTTCGCGTTCGAGTGCGAGAACGCTGCCTGGATGGCCTCGGTGTCGAGGACGTACTCCCACACCGCGTTGCGCGGGCTGCCGTGGTACAGCTCGACTCCGTCAGCCGTGGCCTGCGGCTGGAGTCCGGCCAGGTAATGCCGCGAGTCGTCGTCGAGGACGCCCTGCGTCCAGGCGACTGCCCGACCCGCCTCCGGATTGAACTCCGTGACGTCGACCTGGCCCAGCACGACAAGGTCGTGGTTTCCGACGAGGCTGAGGTCGGCGCGCGTGCGCACCGTCGAGCAGCACTCGTTGGGTCGGGGCCCGTAGCCCACCAGGTCGCCGAGACACCAGATCGCGTCCGGCCGTTCGCCGTCGACCTCCGCGAGGACGGCGGTCAGCGCGTGGAGGTTCGCGTGGATGTCCGAGATGACGGCGACGCGCATGCGGTGGCGCCATTCTCACCCGGACAGGGCACTAGGTGTCGTTGTCGATCTCGGGCAGGTTGCGAATGCCCTCGGTCGTCTGCCACTTCGACCAGGTGTCTTCCATCGCGTCGAGCAGCTCGCGCATGAACCGGGGCGACATGTTGATGCGGGACACGACGACCCCGGGCACATTGCCTTCCTCGACCTCGTGATCGATGCGAGCAAATGTGATCGTGAACTCGTACGCGGAGAAGCTGACGTTGGCGAAGTTCGCGTAGGCACCGGCGAGGTGCTCGGGATCGAGATGAATGTCGAGCTGTCGTTCCCGGTTGTCGCTGTCCACGAGCCTACGATACTGGCTCGTGGAGGAAAGCATCAGCCTCCGCCGCTTCGGGCTCGCCTTGGCCGCGTTCATCACGGTTCTGGTCCTGGCCACAACCGGCTTCCATTTCATTACCCACGAGGGATGGGTGGGATCGCTCTACCGCGCCGTCGTCACGACGACGCTGACCGGCCTCGACACGAGGCCGGAGGGGACCGGCAGCCAGCTGTTCACGATCGTCGTGCTGTTCGCCGGCGTGGCAATCTTCCTTTACGTTGCCGGCTCGCTCGTCGAGATCATCGCCGGTGGTGTCCTGACGGGGGCCTGGGCCGAACGACGGAGGAAGCGCACGATCGCCCGACTTCGACAGCACGTGATCATCTGCGGTTACGGCCGCGTCGGCCAGCGCATCGGCGCCGAGTTCCGCGAGGCAGGGACGGACTACGTGGTCGTCGACCACGGCGACGAGGCGCTCGAGGCCGCCCGCGAGCGCGGCGACCACTACATCGTCGGCGACGGGTCGCAGGACCGATATCTCCGCGAGGCCGGTCTCGAGCGTGCCCGCGGGCTCGTTGTCGCGTCCGACTCCGACGACGCGAACGTCTCGATCACGCTCTCGGCGAGGGCCGCACGCGCGGACCTGCTCATCGTGGCGCGCGCGTCGAGTGGCGATGCCGCGGCAAAGCTCCGCCTCGCGGGGGCGGACCGCATTGTGCAGCCCTACTCGACGGCCGGCCGAGAGATGGCCACACTGGTACTCAAGCCGCAGGTGGCGGCGTTCCTCGACGCGGTCTCTCCGATCGGGGGGCCGGACCTGCTCTTCGAGGAGATCGTCGTCAAGGAGGGCGGGCCGGCAGGGAAGTCGATCGGCGAGCTGCGCATCCGCGGTCGAACCGGCGCGATGGTCGTTGCGCTGCGCCGCAGCTCCGGCAACTTCGAGACGACGCCGCCGCCCGACGCGCGCCTGGAAGCGGGAGACGTCATGGTCGCCGTCGGAACGCCGGACGAGCTGCGGGCGCTCGAGGAGCTCGTCGCGGCGCCAGAGACCGTTGCCGGCTAGATCTCGCGGCATCGCGCGCCTCGAGGCAGCGCTCTCGGGCATTGCCGGCGCGCCGGTGAAACTGGAGCGGCCGAACGACCCGGAGCACGGCGACTACGCCACGAACGTGGCGCTGCGCCTGGCGCCCGAGCGGCGCCGGGCGCCGCGTGAGCTCGCCGCCGAGGTGGCGGAGGCCGCCGCGCGAATGCCGGAAATCGAGCGGGCGGAGGCGGCCGGCCCGGGGTTCGTCAACCTCCGGGTCACGACGCCGTGGCTCGGTGAGCTGCTCGGCGAGATTGCCGAGGCGGGCACCGACTTCGGCCGTGGCTCGGCCGAGCGGGCAGCGCGCATCCAGGTGGAGATGGTCTCGGCGAACCCGACGGGCCCGATCGTCGTCTCCTCGGCGCGGAACGGCGCGTACGGCGACTCGCTCGCGCGGCTGCTCGAGTTCACCGGCAACGAGGTCGAGCGGGAGTACTACTACAACGACGCCGGGACGCAGGTCGAGCGCTTCCGGGCATCCGTCGAGGCGGTGCGCCTCGGAGAGGAGCCGCCGGCCGACGGCTACCGCGGCGCGTATATCCAGGAGCTCGCCGAGCTCGAGGGTGACCCGGTGCCGCCGATGCTGGAGTCCATCGCCACGACGCTCGAGCGCTTCCGCATCCACTTCGACTCGTGGGCACTGCAGAGCAAGCTCGAGAACCGGATCGGCGAGGTCCTCGACCGGCTCCCCACGTACGAGCACGAAGGCGCGATGTGGCTCCGCTCGAGCGAGTACGGAGACGAACAGGACCGCGTGATCATCCGCTCGCAGGACCGGGGGGGACGCCCGACGTACCGGGCCGCGGACATCGTCTACCTGCAGGACAAGCTCGAGCGCGGCTTCGACCGGGCGATCTACGTGCTCGGCTCCGACCATCACGGCACGCGCAACTGGTACGCGGCGATCGCGCGGATCCTGGGCTACGACCCGGAGCGCGTGGAGGTGCTGCTCTACCAGTTCGTCCACCTCAGTCGCGCCGGGGAGCGGACTGCGATGGCGAAGCGGAGCGGAGACGTTGTCCTGCTGGACGACCTCATGGACGAGGTGGGCGTCGATGCCGCACGGTGGTATCTCGTCTCGCGCGGGCCGGACCAGACGATCGAGATCGACATCGACCTCGCGGCGGAGAAGAGTCAGAAGAACCCGGTCTACTACGTGCAGTACGCGCACGCGCGTATCGCGGGCATCATGCGGAACGCCGCCGGGGCGACGCCGGCCGCCGCAGCGCCGCCCGAGCTGGCGCGCGAGGAGCGGGAGCTCGTCAAGCGGCTGGCGGAACTCCCCGATGTCGTTGCCGAGGCGACCGAGCGCCGCGGCCCGCAGGCGATTCCCAACTACGCGATCCGCGTTGCGGACGATTTCCACCGCTTCTACCACGAGCACCGTGTGCTCGGAAGCGGGGAGAGCGAGTCGTTTCGGCTGGCGCTCTGCTCCGCGACGCAGTCGGTGATCGCGCGGTGCCTCGAGCTGATCGGCGTGGAAGCGCCGGAGCGCATGTGAAGCTTCTGTCGCCTTCGGCTCGGTCGCTTTGAGTTGCGTTCGGAGGCGGCGTGCCCGCGCGCATGTGACATTGGGTTCGACGCGCCCTAAGATGCGCACGTGACTGGCGTCGAGGCGAGGGGACGACCGGGCCGCACGGCTTCGCCGATCGCGCCGGACCGGAATCTCGCGGTCGAGCTCGTCCGCGTCACCGAGGCTGCCGCGCTCGCGGCCGGGCGCTGGGTGGGACGCGGCGAGAAGGAGAGCGCCGACCAGGCGGCCGTCGACGCCATGCGGCTGATGCTCGACACCGTGCAGATGGACGGCGTCGTGGTGATCGGCGAGGGGGAGAAGGACGAGGCGCCGATGCTCTACAACGGCGAGCACGTCGGCAGCGGCGACGGCCCGCAGGTCGACGTCGCCGTCGACCCGCTCGAAGGGACGCGCCTGACGGCGCTCGGCCAGCCGAACGCGATCGCCGTCATGGCCCTCAGCGAGCGCGGGACGTTTTTCTTCCCCGGCGCCGCGTTCTACATGGAGAAGATCGCGGTCGGCCCGGACGCGGCGGACGCGATCGACATCACCCGCTCACCGACCGAGAACGTGGAGCGAGTCGCCGAGGCGAAGGGCGTCGATCCGACCAACCTGCACGTCATCGTCCTCGAGCGCGACCGGCACGTGGACCTGATCGCTGAGCTGCGTGCTTCGGGCGCCCACGTCCATCTGATCAGGGACGGGGACGTGGCGCCCTCGATCGCGGCCAGCGGTCGCGGCCGCGGCGTCGTGGACATGCTGATGGGAGTCGGCGGCACTCCCGAGGGCGTGATCTCGGCCGCGGCGATCAAGTGTCTCGGCGGCGCGATCCAGGGTCGCCTCTGGCCGCGAAGCGACGAGGAGCGGCAGGCGCTCCTCGAGTCGGGTCTCGACCCCGAACGCGTCCTGACCACCGACGATCTCGTCGCGAGCGATAACGTCTTCGTCGCCGCAACCGGTGTCACGAGCGGCTTCCTGCTGGACGGCGTTCGCTACACGCCGAAGGGAGCGACGACGCACTCGATCGTCGTCCGCTCCACCTCCGGCACGGTTCGCTACATCCGCGCCGAGCACTCCTTCGAGAAGCTCGAGCGGTTCACCGGCTAGTTTCCCCGCTGAAAATCTTGCGCCCGCGTTCGCGGGCGCTCCAATTTTCAGCGGCTACCACCGTCGGACAGCCGTGGTGTGCGGGCGCCGGCAAAGCCGCTACCCGCGGCGTCTTTTACGGTGACGCGGCTGCGGCCACCTCCATGTCCGACGCGTACAGGCCGCTCCGCGCCGCTCCGTTCATCTTGGCGCGGTGATAGAAGGCGCGCTGCCCTGCCTCGACGTTGGCCGGATCGCCGCCCCACGCCTTGAGCGACGGCGCCTGGAGCGCGCGGCCGTACGAGAACGAGAGCTCCCACGGGTGCGGGCCCAGCGCGTTCATGACGTTGAGGCGCGCGGTTGCGTCCTCGTCGCTCTGACCGCCGGACAGGAAGACGATCCCGGGGACGGCTGCCGGCACGTTGTGCCCGAGGCAGCGAAGCGTCCAGTCGGCGACGTACTCTTCGCGGGCCTGGTCGGGGCACTCGTAGCCCGAGAGCACCATGTTCGGCTTCAGGAGCATGCCTTCGAGCTGGACCCGTTGGTCATGCAGCTCCGTGAAGACGGCGTGCTGCGTCCGCGCGGTGAAGTGGTATGCCCGCTCGATGGTGTGGTCGCCGTCCATGAGGACCTCGGGCTCGACGATCGGCACGAGTCCGGCCTCCTGGCTGAGGGCCGCGTAGCGAGCGAGCGCGTGCGCGTTCGTCCAGATGCAGTAGTCGCTCGGGATGCCCTTGCCGATCGAGATCACCGCCCGCCACTTCGTGAACTTGGCGCCGAGCGAGACGTACTCGGAGAGCCGTTCCCGCAGACCGTCGAGGCCCTCGGTGACCGTTTCTCCATCGGCGTTCGCGAGCGGCTTCGCCCCCTTGTCGACCTTGATTCCGGGGATGATGCCGCGCCGGGCGAGCAGCTCGGCGAACGGCGTGCCGTCGCTCGCGCTCTGCCGGATCGTCTCGTCGAACAGGATCACGCCGCTGATGTACTCCTCGACGCCCTCGGTCGTGAAGAGCATGTCCCGGTACGCCCGGCGATGCTCCTCCCTCGACTCGAGGCCGATCGATTTGAAGCGCTTCTCGATCGTCCCGGTGCTCTCGTCGGCGGCCAGGATGCCCTTGCCGGTCGCGACGAGCGCTTCCGCGGTCCTCTGGAGTTCCTCGAGCTCCATCGTCACAGCCCTCCTCGTTCGGACTCGGCCCCGACTCTAGCGCCCCGGCCAACCTCGGTGGAAACTGCGGGTGGAATGCGGTAGAGTCGGGCTTCTGGGGCGGCGTTGCGGCGGGCCGTCCCGTGTCGCCGGAGCGTGGCGCCCTGCGCGTTGGCGCCGCGAGGTTCCAGGCGACACGCCTGGTCAACCCCCTGGCGTGGGCGGCGGAGGCGGGATCAGCCCGCCTCCGCGAACCTGCGGTATCCTCGGCCCAGAACGCGGACGTAGCTCAGCTGGTAGAGCATTGGCTTCCCAAGCCAAGGGTCGCGGGTTCGAGCCCCGTCGTCCGCTCTCACCGCCCCCTCAGGCGTCGTCCTCGTTTCGTTCCGGTTCGGAGCGCGCGCGAGGTGGAGGGGTCAGATGCCCCGCACTCGGCCGGAGTAGACGTCCTGCTACGACGCGCGCACGCGAACCGGGCCGTGCCAGCTGCGCGTCCCGTTGGTCGCGAGGTCCTGCACCCAGTAGCGCAACGCGCGCCGGGGCGCACGACGGTCGCGGTACGAGTACGACGAACCGCCCAGGCCGCCGAGCGACGGCAGGCATCCTCTACCGTCGGCCCGACTTCCAGGCGCCGGTGCAGAAGGATCACGCGCGCGGCGTGCCCGACGTCTCGTACAACGGCGCCATCATCGGCGGCGTGCTCGTGGTCTGGAGCTCGTCCGGCCTCGGTCAGGACCTCGTCTTCCGCTTCGGCGGAACGAGCGCCGGCTCGCCGCAGTGGGCGGGCCTGGTTGCGCTCACCGACCAGCTGAACGGCGGTCGCGTCGGCGACATCAACAAGGCGCTCTACAAGCTCGGCAAGAGCTCGTCGGCGTCCACGTACTTCCACGACGTCACCAGTGGCGACAACAGCTATCCGCCCATCACCGGGTTCTCTGCGGGGCCCGGCTGGGACGCCGCGACCGGCCTTGGGACGCCGATCGCCAGCAGCCTCGTCCCGAAGCTGGCCCACTGACGCATCCGCGAGTGCGTGGCGGCGGCCGGCTGCGGCCGTCGCCACGTCTAGTCAGTCAAGTGCCGCCACAGCGGCAGTCCGTACCAGAACCAGGTGAACGTCCCTGCCGTGAGGCCGGTCACGATCGCCGCCGATCTGATCGAGAAGAGGACGTCCGTGACGAGCAGCACCGAGGCTGACATCGCGAGCGCGAGGAAGACGGTGCCCCCGATCGCGAGCCGGTTGGCAGTGCGCAGCATCTGCTCCTTGTCGCGCTGCCGCCAGCGGATCCGGTGGTACGTGGACGGCGCGATCAGAAGCACCGATCCGGCCAGCGTGCAGAGCAGTGCCGCGAAGTAGACGTCCTTCTGGAAGGCGCTGACGCGGCCGAAGCGGTTCGTGAACGGAACCGCCAGTAGGAACGCGAACAGCACCTGGACGCCCGGCAGCGCGACGCGCAGCTCGTTGAGGAGCTCGATCAGCTCACGATCGAGGTCTTCCTTGCTCTTCCCCTCGCCGTCGGCGGCCTCGCGGCGCACGGGGCGGAGCCTACTTCGCGGCGTTCACCGGCGCCGAGCCCCAACGCCGTGACCGGCGGGCCTCCGCCGCCGGGCGCTGCGGCTCGCCGCGCGCGGCGACCTCGGCTCGCTTGCTCGGCCAGCTCGCGAACGCGAGAGGGAGGCCCGCAGCGGGGCGTTCGACGCGGGGCCGCTCAGCCCTTCGTCGACGCCGGAAGCGCTCGCTCCCGCGGGTACCTCGTCTACGATCGGGCAGACCCGCTCCGCTTCGCCGCCGCTCGTGCTCTTTCCAACCGCAACTTTCGCGCTTTTCTTCCTCGCCGTTCTCCCGGTGAGCTGGCTGCTGATGCCGCGGCAGCGGCTCTGGTTCCCCTTCATCGTCTTCGCGAGCTACGTCTTCTACGGCTGGTGGGACTGGCACTACGTGTTCCTGCTCGCGGCCTCGACGCTGGTGAACTGGGTGCTCGGGCTCGCGATCGACAGGCGCGCCGGCATGCGCGCACGCAAGGGCCTGCTCTGGTGCGCGATCGTCTTCAATCTCGGGCTGCTCGGTTACTTCAAGTACTCGGGCTTCTTCCTCAGCTCCACGCGCAACTCGCTGCACGACGCCGGCCTCGACGTCGCGCTTCCGGTCGTGACCGCCCTGCTCCCGATCGGCATCTCCTTCTACACGTTCATGGCGCTGAGCTATGTGATCGACATCTACCGCGGGAAGCTGCGACCGACAACGCTGCCGAAGTTCGCCGCCTTCCTCTCGTTCTTCCCGCACCTCGTCGCCGGCCCGATCGTGCGCGGCTCGGAGCTGATCCCGCAGCTCAACGCACCGCGCGACCCCCGTCGCGTCGACGCCACGCGCGCGTTCTTCCTGATCGCGAGCGGCCTGTTCATGAAGGTCGTGATCGCGAGCTACCTGGGGACGCAGATCGTCGACAAGGTGTTCGCCGCCCCGGAGCAGTACTCGTCGGTCGACGTGCTCGTGGGGATCTACAGCTACGCCGTGCAGATCTTCGCCGACTTCCTCGGTTACACGAACATCGCCATCGGCCTCGCGCTCCTGCTGGGCTTCGAGTTCCCGACCAACTTCAACGCCCCATACGCGGCCACGTCGGTGCGCGATTTCTGGCGTCGCTGGCACATGACGCTGTCCCGGTGGCTCCGCGACTACCTCTACATCCCGCTCGGCGGGAACCGCCACGGCCGTCTGGCGACGTATCGCAACCTGATGATCGTCATGCTCCTGGGCGGGCTGTGGCATGGAGCGGCCTGGACGTTCGTCGTCTGGGGCGGCATCCACGGGCTCGGGCTCTGCGTCGAGCACGCGTGGGCCGAGCTCCGCGCCTGGCGCGGTCTGCCCGAGCGACCGGACACGCCTGCCAAGCAGATGTGGCGGCGGCTGATCACCTTCAACTTCGTCTGCTTCGGCTGGGTGTTCTTCCGCGCCGACTCGTTCTCGACGGCGGCCGACGTCCTCAAACAGCTCTTCTCCGGCATCCACACGCCGGTGCAGGCCGTAACGCTGCCGGTACTGCTGGCGATCGCGGTCGGGATCGGCGCGCAGTACGTCCCCGGCCGGGTCTGGGACGCGCTGATGGCAGTCTTCTCGCGGCGCGCGCTCGTGCTCCAGGGCGCGGCGCTCGCCGTCGCGCTGCTCGTCATCAACGTCCTCGGGCCGGAAGGAGTGGCCCCCTTCATCTACTTCCGCTTCTAGATGGCCACGCAAGCGACAGAACACGTCCCGGCAGAACGAGCGCGGCCCCGCCCTCGCCCGATTCGCTCGCTCGCCCGGCCCCGCCGCCTGCTGACGGCCCGCCGGGCGATCATGGTCGGTCTGTTCGCGATCGGCCTCGGCACGCTGCTGAATGCCGAGAGCGTGCGCCGCACGGCGGAGATTCAGTCACCGGGTTGGAAGCGTGACGTCGGGATGGCGCTGACGCTCCCGCTCGTCAAGGTGAGCGACACGCTCCGGCTCGACGTGCCCCGCCGAGAGCTACGGCAGGCGCTCGGACGCCAGGAACAGGGCTCGAGCGCGGCCGTCGTCTTCCACCACACGACGCGGCCGCAGCACCATCAGCAGGAAGCTCCACGGCATCGCGGCCAGAAGCCGAAGCCCGCCCCACCGCCGAAACGGCCCGCCTTCAGCCCGCAACACCCGCTCCGGATCTGGGTCGCCGGCGACTCGCTCTCGATCACGCCGGGCTGGCAGCTCATCCGGCTCAGCGACCGGACGCACTACATCACCGGCGTCGGCGACAAGGTCGACGGGCAGGTCGCGACCGGCCTCGAGCGTCCCGACGTCTACGACTGGTTCACGCACATCCGCCAGTCGGTCGCCAAGCTCCACCCGAACGCGGTCGTGCTCACGTTCGGGGCGAACGACGACAACTCGTACATGACCGGCCTGTTGAAGGGCGAGCGCGTCGGCGCGTTCGGCACCCCCTCCTGGGTGCGCGAGTACCGGCGGCGTGTCGGGGGAGTGATGGACGACGTCGTCCGCTCCGGTGCGTTTCTCGTCTGGATCGGCCTGCCGATCGCGCGCGACTCGGGCCTGTCGGCGCGCTTCCGCGTGCTGAACCGGATCTACCGCTCCGAGGCGGAGAAGCGGGCTCCCAAAGTCGCGTTCGTGGACACGTACAAGCTGTTCGAGACGAAGTCGGGCAAGTTCAGCGAGTACCTGCCGACGGCGGGCGGCTCGGTCACCAAGTTGCGGACCGGCGACGGCGTGCACTACGAGGACGCCGGGGGCAAGCTGATCGCCTGGCACGTCCTCCGCGAGTTCAACCGCGTCTTCGACCTGCACAGCTGGGAACGCAAGCGCTGAGGGTCCCGTCCGCGCCCGCTAGTATCGGGCCGTGGGATTGATGGACCGCATCCGTGAGTGGTTCGGACGCGAGCGGGAGCAGGCGCACGAGCAGGATCAGAAGGACGCCGAGCAGATCGCCCGCGACCGAAGCCTGGCCGACCAGAACGACAAGCTCCTCGGCCCGCAAGTTCAGTCCGGCTTCACCGTCGGGCAGGGCGAGCGGTCGCTCGAGGAGTAGTCAGGCGTCCGGCCAGGCGGCGGCCAGGCGCCGCCGCGTCTCCAGAAGGTGCTCGGGGAGCACCTTCACGTCGGCCAGGACCGGCATGAAGTTCGTATCGCCCGCCCAGCGCGGGACAACGTGTGCGTGGACGTGGTCGACGATGCCGGCGCCTGCAATCCGGCCGAGATTCCAGCCGACGTTGTAGCCCTGCGGCTTGTACGTCGATGCCAGCGCCCCCAGCGCCTGGGTCACGAGCCGGTGAATCTCGAGCGCCTCGTCCTCCGACAAATCCCCGAGGTCGCCGACGTGCCGCACCGGCGCGACCATCAGGTGGCCCGAGACGTACGGAAACTTGTTCATGACCGCGAGTGCGGACGTGCCGCGGTGGACGAGGAGGCCGTCCGGATCTCGCTCAGCGGTCAGGCAAAAAAGGCACCCCGGAAGGTCGTCCGCGTGCTCGATGTACTCGAGACGCCAGGGTGCCCACAAGGTCTTCGGCATAGAAAATGTGAATTAGGTGAAACTTCCCACTTGTTTTCTGTGAGCCGACCCGTCAGACTATCCGTGACGCCAGGGAAGGCGGACGCGCGTCCCTCTCTCCCCGGAGCGCGACGTCTCCCGCCGGCGCGTCCCCGCTGCGGCTGGCCGACTCCGTCGGGCAGAACCGTCTTGAGGGGAATCGAGGTAGCGGGCGGCTCGCCTTCAGACCCCAGGTGAGCCCCCCGCCCTCACCGAGGACGGGCTCACGGGCGCGTTGTCGTCCTGATCTCGAACCGACAGGTAGCCGTCCACCAGGTCGACCGGCGGTGCGTTCGGCGTGACCTGCTTTCTGGTCGGCGCGCCGCCGATCAGGTCGTAGAGCCGGTCCTTCAGCTCGAGCAGGCGGCGGTCGCGCTCGTCGAAACGCTCGTGCGAGCGCCGGAGCCGCCCGGGCTCGCGCGAGTAGAACCAGTG
>JBKPNC010000120.1:0-36385 GCA_046732435.1 Actinomycetota bacterium | reverse complement strand
CCGCTCCCGCCCGCGACGCGGACGGTGGGCCAGCTCGTGGCGGAGTCCGTCCGGCTCTACCAGCGCCGCTTCTGGCCGTCGCTCGCGCTCGGGCTCGGCCCCGGCGCGACCGGCCTGGCGATCGCGGCGCTGCGTGGCTGGCCGGCGCTCGTGTTCGCGGTCACCGGCGGCGCCCTGTTGATGACGTGCTCGTACGTGGGCGCGACGGTGATCGCGGCCGACCTCAGGCCTGAACGCCGGAGCCTGCTCGTTGCGCTGGCCGGAGGCGTCATCGCCTTCGTGCCCGTTCCGTTCCTCGTCCGCTGGTACGTCTTGCCGGCGATCGTGTGGCTCGCGCTCACCGGCCTCGTCGTGCCGGTGGCGCTCGTGGAGCGCCGCGGTCTCCGGGACGCGTTCGTGCGGGCGCTCCGGCTTGCCCGTGCCGACTTCGTCCACGCCCTGGGCTCGCTGGTCACGCTCGCGGTCGTCTCGCTGCTGACGGCGAGCGTGCTCTTCTTCCTCCTTCGCGGCCAGGCCGATGCGGCGCTCGAGGTCGCCGCGTTTCTCGCGCTACTCGTGATCTCGCCGCTGCTCTTCCTCGGGGCGGCGCTTCTCTACCACGACCAGGCGGCGCGCGCCGACGTGGGCCGGCCGGACGCTCGGTAGAGTCGCGGCGACTCGGAAAAGGAGGAGCAATGCCGACGTACATCCTGCTGTCGTCGCTGACGACCGAGGGACTCCAGACACTGCGGTCGAACCCGAATCGGCTCCGGGAAGTGAACCGGGACGTCGAGGAGCTCGGGGCGAGGGTCGTGCATCAGTGGGCCGTTCTCGGGCCCTTCGATTTCGTCAACGTGGTCGAGGCGCCGGACGACGCGACGATCGCCAAGGTCTCGATGGCGCTCGGCGCCCGGGGCAGCGCGAAGATCCAGTCGCTCTCGGCGTTGACGGTGGACGAGCTCCTGGACGCGATCGGCGGGTAGGCGCGTGCGGCCCGCGCTCGGGCTCACGGCACTGCTGGACCTGAGCCCGGGCGAGTTCGTCCTCGTCGTCGCCCTCGCGGCGGCGCTGTCGATGCTCGTCTTCTGGCACGCTAGCCGGCGGGGGAGCCGCCACCCGACACTCTGGGGCATCGCCGTCTTCCTCTTCGCCGGTCTCGCCGTTCCCGTGTACGTCCTCACCGTCCTGCTCAGCGGTCGGAGGCGCTATTGACCGCGCCGGCGCTGGAGGCGCGAGGCCTGAGCAAGCGCTACGGCGCGACGGAGGCGCTGCGGGGCGTCGACCTCGATGTCGAGGACGGCGAGCTGGTCGGGCTCCTCGGCCCGAACGGCGCCGGCAAGTCGACGCTCGTCAAGATCGCGTGCGGGCTCGTCACCGCCACCTCGGGGACGACAACGGTCTGCGGCGCCTCCGCGGGCTCGCCCGAGGCCCGCTCGTCGATCGGGTACCTCGCCGAGCTGTTCCGCTTTCCGGGCTGGATGACGGCCGACGAGGTCATCCGGCTGCACCAGCGCCTCTCGGCGTCTGACGGCGGGGGCGCCGAGCGCGGCGAGCTGCTCGAGCTCGTCGGGCTTGCCGACGCTTCCGGGCGCCGTGTCGAGGCGATGTCGAAGGGGATGCAGCAGCGACTCGGGATCGCCCAGTCCCTCGTCGGCAGGCCGCGGCTGCTGCTCCTCGACGAGCCCACGAGCGCCCTCGATCCGGCGGGGCGGCGCACCGTGCGCGAGCTGTTGGATGAGCTGCGCTCGCGCGGAACCTCGGTGCTCCTCAACTCCCATCTGCTGAGCGAGATCGAGCTCGTGTGCGACCGCGTGACGATCCTCTCCGGCGGTGAGGTGGTCGCCGCCGGAGCGCCGAGCGACCTCGCCCGCGCCCGCGGCGTCGAGGTCGAGACGGATTCGGGAAAGCGCGTGTTCCAAGACGCCGTGCGCGAGGATGCGCCGCGAATCGTCCGGGACCTCGTGAGCGCGGGCGAGAACGTCTTCTCCGTGCGCGTCCTGACCTCGACGCTCGAGGAGGTCTACCTGGAGGCCGTGGGCGACGAGCCGTCGTGAGCGGGATCGTCACCATCGCGGCGTACGGCCTCCGCGAGGCGCTGCGGCGTCGGGTCTTCGCGGTCGTACTGCTGCTGACCGTCGCCTTTCTCGCGCTCTTCTGGCTCGGGAACCGGTACGTCTTCGCGCACGTCGGCAACGTCCAGCCGCCGGCCGGAATCGACGCACGCTCGTTCGCGGGTGCGTTCGTGTTCGGCCTCGCCATGTTCGCGACGCTGTTTCTGGGGGTCGTCCTCGCCGTGTTCCTGACGCTCGGCGTCGTGCAGTCCGATGCGGAGCGGGGGCTGCTGCAACCGCTCGTCGTGCGGCCGATCGGGCGGTCGGTGCTCCTCGTCGCGCGCTTTCTCGGCGCCGCTGTCGTCTGCCTGCCGTACGTCCTCGCCGTCTACTTCGGCGCGCTGCTGATCACCGGACTCACCGGCGATTGGTGGCCGGACCGCATCGTCCTGCCGGGCGTCGAGCTGGCAGCCGGGGTCCTCATCGTCGCGGCGCTCTCCCTGCTGGGCTCGGTCTTCCTCGGCTCGACGGCAAACGGCATCGCGATCTTCATGGTGTTCGGCGCCGGCCTCGTCGCCGGGTTGCTCGGCAACATCGGCCACGCGCTCAACGCGGAGAAGCTGATCCGGGTCTCCAAGATCGTCGCGTGGGCGATCCCGTTCGAGGCGTTGTACGAGGACAGCCTACGCCTGATCACGCAGGACACGAGCGGCCTGACGGGCTTCCTCCTCCGCCTCGGTCCCTTCGGCGGGGCGGAGAACGGCGGCTGGGCGCTCAGGGCCTGGTCGCTCGCGTATCTGGGTGGAGTCCTGCTTCTGGCCGCGGTCGTGTTCGCGCGGCGCGATCTGTAGTTCGGTCGGCTCGGCGTCAGGCGGCGCGCCGGCGCGGCGGCGTCTCGCGCGGACGAATCCGCCGGGGCTCGGCGAGTGGCGCTGCACGCTCCATCCCCGTGCTGAAGCGGCCCTCGAGCTCAGGGGCTTCGAGGAGCGCGATCCCGTCGCTGAAGCGCCCAACGCGCACGCGCGACCGGGGTCTCGTCGCCAGACCGTCGCCATAGCGGCCGACGCGGCCGTCGTCGTGCAGTAGTGACGCCATACCCTCGCTGAACGAGCCGTGATGCCCTGCCTTGTCGCGATCCATGGTCGCACCTCCGCTGGTTGAAATATCGTGGTACGATTATATCGTAAGGCGATTATTCTGTACCGACGGCGGCGAGCACGGCATCCCAGGCAAGCTCGGACGCCACGACACCCAGCCCGATGCTGTCGAGGAGCGCGCTCTCGACCTGACTCGTCGTCACCGCGTAGAGGACGTCGCCGTCCACGAGCGTGTGGAAGGGTTGGATCGCGCGGGCCATCGACGTGTGCACCTGCCGCGCCAGCGTCCGTAGCAGGCGCTGGTCCAGCCGTTCGTTGGTGGCGACGACGGTGAGCGTGGTGCTGCCGGGCGGTGGGCGCACCGGGAGGCCGGCCGCCAGGCGCTCCTCCACGCCGGGGACGAGTGGACGGCGAGCACCCGTGCCGCGGTCGAGATGGCCGCGCACCACGGTGCCGTCACGGTCGACCACAGCGCCGACGGCGTTGATGACGGTGAAGACCGCCACCCTGGTCTCGCCGACCCGTCGGAAGGCCGCGCCCTGGCCCGAGGGCTCGCCCTCGGCGTACTCGAAGGTCTTGCCGACGGTTGCCGACCGCCCGGCGCCCCGAGGCCCGAGCGGGAAGCGGTCCGGCCGGGCCGCGCGCAGCGCCGCGCGCCCGAGCGCCTTGTCGGGATAGACGGCGCTGTCCCGCGGGCCCCAGTCGAAGATGATCGCGCCGGCGACGAGCGGAATGTCGAGCCATCCGGTGCGGTAGTCGCGCCTGGCGAGGAGCTCCGCGGCGACGCCCGACGATGCCTCGAGGCCGTAGAGCGAACCGCCGGCGAGGCAGATCGCGTGTACCCACTCGTAGGCCGCTCCCGTCGTGCCGGGCGAGCCGCCGCGGACGTCGACCGAGCAGGCGGCGCCCTCCGGGAAATGGAAGACCGTGCAGCCGGTCGGGCCCTCGTCGTACTCGGCGACGCCGATTTCGAGCCCCGGCAGGTCGACCTCCAGCGCCGGCCCCGGCGGATCAGTGCGCGGGTGCAAGTCGACCGAGTCGTTCGAGGGTCGCGTCAACGGAGGCGAGCGTATGCGACCGAGACCTCGGCCGCGAGCGTGGCGTTGTCGGCCACGAGGCCGGCGTTCGCTTCGAGCGTTCGGCCGCCGCTTCGCTCGTGGAGGAACGAGAGGACGAACGGCGTGACGGCCTGGCCGGCGATTCCCCGCCGCGCGGCCTCGGCGAGGCCGTCGGCGATCAGCGGCTCGACGTCGTCCAGGCTCTCGGCGGGCGGGTTGGCGACGAGCACGCCGCCGCCGCCGAGCTCCCAGTGGCGTGCCGCGATGCCGGCCGCCTCTGCCGCGGATTCGACGCGTGCGGAGACCGGCGGTCCGCCGCGTGCGGCGTAGAAGAGCGGCAGCTCGTCCGTGCCGAGCCCGAGCACGGGGACGCCGAGGCTCTCCAGCACCTCGGTCGTCGCCTGCACGTCGAGCAACGATTTCGCTCCGGAGGAGACGACCACAGCCGGCGTCGACACGAGGGCGCGCAGGTCGGGCGAGACGTCAGGTGTCTTCTGCCAGCCGCGATGGACGCCGCCGAGGCCGCCGGTGCCGAGCGCGCGGATCCCGACGGCGGCGCAGACGGCGAGCGTGCCACCCACGGTGGTCGCGCCCACCGCTCCCTGGGCCGCGCAGGCGGCGAGATCGCGCGGCCCGACCTTGCGCGCCTCGGGGGTGAAGCGCTCGAGCTCGGCCGGTCCGACGCCGACCCGTACCGTCCCGTCCAGCACGCCGATCGTCGCCGGCACGGCGCCCGAGTCGCGCACGCGCCGCTCCGACGTGAGGCCGACCTCGACCCCCCGTCCCGGAGGGAATCCGTGCGCGACCAGCGTCGTCTCGAGCGCGACGACGGGCCGGCCCGCTGCGAGCGCCTCGCGGACCTCATCCGCGACGTCGACGATGCCGTTCACGGCGCCTCCATCTCCAGGAAGTCGACGTCGCCCCACCGCTGGAAGCTCCGAACGTGCCTTCCGGTCAGACGGAAGCCGGCCTGCTCGTAGACGATGCGCGCGCGGTCGTTGAAGGCTGCGACGTTGAGGACGATCCGCTCCGGCGCGAAGCGCCGCTGCGCGAACTCGAGCCCGGCCTGGACGAACTCGAGGCCGAGCCCAAGGCCGGTGAGGTCCGGCCGCAGGCCGAGGCCGTACTCGAGCGCGTCCGCGCGCTGCTCGAAGTAGAAGAAACCGACCAGGGTGCCGTCCTCGTCTCGTGCCTCGAAGTAGCGTTCCGGGTTCTTGACCGGCTCATCGTCGCCGTCGTAGAAGTCGTACGGCGGCTCGTAGCGCCAGCCCTGCATGGCGGCGAGGGTCTCCGGCGAGGCGTGGCTGATCGCGACCTTCACGGCGTCCCCTCGGATGCTAGGCGCGGCGGATCTATATTCAGCCCAGCGACCTTCGGGTCGGCAATGGTCCACGGACGTCCGGAGAGGGGAGTGCGATGTCCAACCCAGGCCAGCCAACCATTCATCCTGGCTCGACGGGCCCCGTGGTCCGTCGCGCACAGCGCGCGCTGCGGCGCACGCCGAACCTCGGGCTCGTCGTCGACGGCATCTTCGGGCCCGCAACGGAGCACGCCGTCAAGGAGTTCCAGCAGGCGTCCGGGCTCGCCGTCGACGGCATCGTCGGGCCGGCGACGTGGAACGCTCTTCCGGACGGAGGCCCGATGCCGTTGCTGCAGGAGGGGTCGACGGGACAGGTCGTACACAGATTGCAGGAGGTGCTCACGAACGGCGCCCCTGGTCAGTGGGGCACGACGCCCGGCCAGATTGACGGGATCTTCGGGCCGCAGACGCGCGCCTCGGTACAAGCGTTCCAGACGTGGGGCGGGGTCGCGGCCGACGGCATCGTCGGCGACCAGACCTGGTCGGTCTCGCTGCACGCGGCGAGCGCGACGCTCGAGACGCAGGTCGGTCTCCAATTCGTGATCGGCTAGTCAGGGTGCGGGTGGGCGGCTCGGATGAGGCTCGCCGACCGCTCGGCGCGTCGCGTCACTCGCCGTCGAGTGCCAGGCTCCGGACCGCCCGCCGGACGGCGAGCGACGCCGTACCGGACACGGTGACGACGGTCTCGTCGTCTCCCTCGTCGATGCTGATCGCGATCTGGGAGCGGTCCTCGTGGAGCAGGGCCGCCAGCCCGAGCGGAAAGGCGAGCACGGCGACCGCGACGGTCCATCCCGGACGATGCTTCCGCGCCGCCACGAGCAGGGCCGGGTCGTTCGTCTCCAGCTGGTAGCCCTCGGCGATCAGCCGCGGCACGACCGAGCGCATCGCCTCGGCCCTGACGTCCTTCGCACTCGCATGCGTCCAGATCCGGGTGAGAAACGGGAGGTTGCCCGGCCAGAACGGCCGTCTCGCCGCGCGCTCGGGCGCCTCCGGATCCGTGGACGCCTCCGGGAGGTCGACAGTCAGCGTCCGCAGCTCGTCCACCGTGACGGCCTGGTACGCAAGCTCGACGCGGGTCGAGAACTCATCCAGCGTCAGCCGGCCGGCCGCGAGGTGGTCGCGAAGCGAGCGTGCCGTCCGCTCGCGGGCGGCGTCCGATGCGCGCAGCTGCGGTTTCGAGCGGGAGGTCACAGTCAGAGTATGGCCCGGCCGAGCTGCCGATCTTTCGTTAAAGGCATCGATCCGACGTGGGCCACGCACCGGGCTGCGGCCCACATGGCCCGCCCCGCGGCCTCCTCGAGTGACCCGCCCAGGAGGAACCCGGCCGCGAGCGCGTCGCCGGCACCGGTCGTGTCGACGACCGGGCCGGCCGCCACGGGTAGCTCCAGCGTCACGCCGCCACGGGAGAACCTGCAGCCGCGTTGGCCGCGCTTCAGCACCCACGCGGGCGCGCGCAGCTCCCCGCCGAGCGCTCGGCGCTCCTCCTCGGTCGCGAACAGCACGTCGGGTCGAAGGCGGCGGAGCCGTTCCCGGAACGCGTCGTCGACGAGCGTCGCCGCGGAGACGTCCGCGCTGACAGTGATCGCTCGCGCGCGCGCCAGCTCGGCCAGGCGCTCGGCGGCGTCCGCCACCGGCGTGCGCGCCAGCGCGTAGCCCGACACGTGGAGGACGTCGGAGCCGTCGAGCCAGTCGGCCTCGACCTCGTCCGGCTCGAGCTCCGCAGCCGCCCCGCGGTCCGACGCCATCGAGCGCTCTCCCGTCGCGTCGACGAGCGAGACGACCACGCCCGTCCGGCCGTCGACGACCGGGCCGAGCAGCACGACGCCGTGGCCTTCGACCTCGGCGGCGACGAGCGAGCCCGCGGCGTCGTCGGCCCGCTTCCCGAGGTAGCGGCCGCTTCCTCCAAGCGCCGCGGCCCAGGCGACCACGTTCGCCGCCTGCCCGCCGGCGCCGACGTGTGTCCGCGCGACGACGTCGTCGCCGTGGGCAAGCGGTTGCGTCGGCCGGACGACGATGTCGAGAAGCAGGTCGCCGAGCGCGCAGACGAGCGTGCTGGGCTTGCTGCCGGCCACTTCTTACAATCGTCTCATGGACCGTGGATCGGCGAAGGCCCGCGTACGGTCGTTCGCGTTCGGTGGGCTCGTCGCGGCGTCCGCGGCTCTCGCCGCCGCGCGTCGCCGGCGCCTGCGCCGCGCGCCTCGCCTGACGCCGCCCGGACTCGCAGCGTTCGAGGAAGCGCCCTGCTACCGCGAGCTGCTCGCCCAGGAGGCGGAGCGGCAACAGCCTTGACGCCGCGTCAGAGCCTGGCGAGCGCCTTGCGCACGGTGACGAAGTTCAGGTCAGCGTCGCCGATGCGGAGGTCCTTGCCGAGGATCATCACCTGTGATGCCATCAGCAGGTACCGGCGCACCGTGCGCACCGGCTCGGCGGTGCGGACGATCAGGTACGGGCCGAATACCTTCGCCTCGTAGTCCCTCGCCGGCCACGGCAGCCGGTCCGCGATCGTCAACCGCTGGTCGTGGTTCCTGAGGCTGCTCGCGTCGAACACCCAGACGCCGCGCCCGAGCGGCTTCGGCACTGAGCGGAGGACGCGGAGCGCGAGCTTCGGGTCGGCGCGCGGAATCACCGTCGTCGGGCCTCCCCGGGTGCGCTCCCACGCGCGGAGGTAGAGCGGGTCGTAGCCGAAGAGGAGATCCGTCGGGCGCTCGGTCGCCGCAAGCCACGCGGCCGCCTGGCGCCGGGCCTTGACGGCGGCGCCCGGCTGGCCGACGAACAGGTCCGGCGTCCGCTCGCGCGCCCAGCCGACCTCGGAGCCGACGAGCAGCGCCAGCACGAGGACGGCGAAGGCGGGGCCCAGCCGAGGCTGCAGGCGCGGCGCCGCGAAGATGCCGGCCGCCACGAGCGTGCTGAAGAACGGCAGCGCGAAGATCAGGTGGCGCGACTCCGGCGTCGCCGTATGACCGAATCGGGCGAGCGTCAGCGCAAGCGCCGGAACCGCCACCACGCAGCCGGTGAGCACGACCGCGGCACGCTGCTCCCGCCACAGCGCGCGCACCCCGAGGAGCGCCAGCGCGAGCACGAGCGCGAGCACGAACCACCAGCCGGCGCTGAAGTCGCCTGCGACTCGCCACAGGTACTCGAGCACCTGCCACGGCGCGCCGACGCCTCCGCTCCCGCCCGCGACGCCGACGTCGAATCGTTGCGCCAGGACGAGGTCCGTGCGCCAGAACGGAATCGCGAGCACGAGGACGATCCCGATCGCGATCGCTGGCTCGCGCAGCCGCTCGCGACGGAGGAGCGCATAGGCGCCCTGGCTTGCCAGCACGAGCACGCCGTACGGATGCGTGGCGATCGTGAGCAGGATCGCGACCGCCCATAGCGCCCAGTCGCGCCGCCGTCCGCGCTCGAGGGCGACGAGGAAGGCGAGGTAGGAGCACGCGCTCGTGAGCAGGAAGAGGCTGTACATCCTCGCGTAGACGCCGTGGAAGAGCAGGATCCAGCTCCCGGAGACGAGCACCGTGGCGGCGAGGGCGATTGTCCGGCCCGCGAGCCGGCGCGACAGGAGCGCGCACACCGGGATGCTCGCAACGGCGAGCAGCGCCGAGACGACGCGGAGCTCCGTCAGTCCGCCGCCGGAATGCGTCACCAGCCAGGCCAGCAGGAAGTGGAGCGGCGCCCCTCCTCGCTGTCCGAGCACCGTGTGGAGCGTGTGGCCCAACGAGCCGCGCGCGACGAAGAGCGCGAGCGTCTCGTCCTCGTGCGGCGGCCATGCGGTCAGCTGCGCAAGGAGGAACGTGGCGACGGCGGCCGCGCAGGCGGCGACGCCGGCCGCGAACGTGCGGGGGCCTAGCTCGCGCATCCGCGGAAGCCTAGGCGACGGGCCAGGTTGCTAGCCTCTTTTTTGTGCCCATCTACGAATATCGTTGCCCCAACGGGCACGTCTTCGAACGTTTCCAGCGGATTACCGACCCGAGGCCGGACGCTTGCGACGTCTGCGGCGAAGGTCCCGTCGAGGTCGTCCTCTACCCGGTGCCGGTGCACTTCAAGGGCTCGGGTTTTTACTCGACGGACTACGGGCGAGGCTCGCGGCGCAGGGACGGCAGCGAGGCCGGTGACGGAGAGGGCGCGAAGAAAGACGAGAAGAAGGGCGACAAGAAGGACGAGAAGAAGGCCGCTGCCGCGGACTGATCGGCCGGCCCGCGCGGCTAGATCGGCCGCGTGTAGCGCACCTCGGTAGCCCCACCGGGCGGAGCGGCCTCGCGCTCGACGCCGTCCGCGAGCCAACCCTGCCGCTCGTAGAAGCGGCGCGCGAGCCGGTTCCCCTCCAGCAACCACAGACGGACGCCTGAGAAGCCTGCTCTCCGGAGCCGCCGGAGCGCGGCGTCGTGGAGGTCGAAGCCGATTCCGCGTCGGCGCAGGGCCGGCGTCACGTGCATCGCGAACAGCTCGCCTTCCGCGGGCTCATCCGCCGGCCCGGCATGGACGAAGCCGGCGAGGGAGTCGCCCTCGTCGGCGACGAGGACGTTTTCTCTCTCGCCGAGCCCGGAAAGCGTCTTCTGCCAGTAGCGTGCCCGCTCGTCCTCGTCGAGCTCCTCGTCGAGGTACTCGTCGGGAAGCAGGCCGCGGAAGGCGTCCCGCCAGCTTTCGACCTGGATGTGCGCGATCGCCGCGGCGTCGTCGGGGTTCGCCTCGCGGATCCGCACGTCGTGCTAGCCGAGCACCTTGTTGCTGCAGCCGGAGCCGAAGAGGCTTCCGGCCGGCGGTGGTTGCGGCGCCGATTTCCCCTCGACCATCAGCAGGACGTTCGCGGCCTGCGCGTCGCGGAGGATGTAGCCGCCGTCCGCGGTGCCGCCGAGCCGGCAGTGAATGGTCGACCCGGTGCGGAACTTGACCCAGCCGAGCTGGAGGAGCTGCCACGCGGACAGGTCGGTCGCGACAGGCTTCATCAGGTTGTCGCCGACAAAGGGCATCTTGATCAGCGTCCCGGGTCCCGACGCCTTGCTCATGATCGCCTGCACCACCTGCTGCTGGCGACCGGCCCGGCTGGCGTCGCTGTCACGCGGATTGAGCAGGTTCTCGCGGATGCGCGAGTAGACGAGCGCCCGCTGCCCGTTCATGTGCTGCGACCCCTTGTGGAACCGCCAGCCCGGCCAGCTCGCGCAGCGGCGCGGCTTGTAGGGGCAGTCGAACTTGTTCGAGCGAATCGCCTCCGGCACGTTGACGGTGATCCCGCCAAGGTCGTCGATCAGCTTGCGGAAGTCCGCGAAGTCGACGAGGACGACGTGATTGATCGGCAGGCCGGTGACGGAGCGAACCGTACGGATCGCGAGCCGAGCGCCGCCGAACTGGAACGCGGCGTTGATCTTCTGCGTCCCGTAGCCGGGGATCTCCACCCGCAGGTCGCGCAGGATCGAGAGGTAGTACAGGCGGTGGTGCTTCGGATCGGTGCGGACGACCATCATCGAGTCGGAATGGCGCAACCCGCTGCGCGCGTTCGTCTGGGCGTGGTCGGTGCCCATCACGAGGATGTACGTCGACTTCGAGAGCAGCAGGCCGTCCTGCTTGACCAGGGCCGCCCGCACACCCTTCGGGAGGCGCTCGTTCGCCGCATGGACGCCCTTCGCGAACGCCACGTAGCTCAGCGCGCCCCACAGGGCGATGAGGACGAGCAAGACGATGACGCCGACGAGGACGATCCGGCCCCATCCCCAGCGGCGCGTCTTGCGTCGCGGGCCCGGGCCGCGGTAGCGAACGCGGCCGTCCGGCCGGCGCTCTGGCGTCCTCGCCGGCCTTGTTTCGAGCGGAACGCGCCCCTTTACCCGACCGCCGCGGTAGACGCGGTACGGCTTCTCTCCGCGAGGCATCGGACGGGTTATGGTAGCCAGCGCGGGTGCCGGACAACTCCGTCATCGGGGTCGACGTCGGGGGAACGAAGATCCTCGCCGGGATTGTCGATCAGGACGGAAACGTCATCCACTCGAGCGTCACGCCGACCCCCACGCGCTCCGAGGCGGACTTCCTCGCCGGCCTCGAGGGCGCGATCGCAGCGCTCCTCGATGTAAAGGAAGAGGGGGACGGCGTCTCCGCCGTCGGTCTCGGCCTCCCCTCCGTGATCGACCAGCGTTCCGGCTCGGCGCTCTCCTCCGTGCACGTGCCGCTCGCCGGCGTGCCCGTCCGCGAGCGCATCGCGGATCGCTTCGCGCTTCCGGTCGAGCTCGACAACGACGGCAACGCCGCCGCGATCGCCGAATGGTCGATCGGCGCCGGGCGCGGCACCAGTCACCTCGTCATGCTGACGCTCGGCACGGGGATCGGCGGAGGGCTGATCCTCGACGGGCGGCCGTACAGAGGGGCGACCGGGGGCGCGGCCGAGCTCGGCCACATCGTCGTCGAGCACGGTGGGCCGCCCTGCCAGGGAACGTGCACGGGCCACGGCCATCTGGAGGCGCTGGTCTCGGGGGCGGCCGCCCATCGAGTGGCGCGCGAGCTGCTGGGGCCCGGTGCCACGGCGCACGAGCTGATCGCCCTGGCGCGGGCCGGCGATCCGCCGGCCGCTGCCGCCCTCGACACGATGGGCCGCTACCTCGGCAGCGGCATCGCGAGCCTCGTGAACGTCTTCGAGCCCGAGCTCGTCGTCCTGGGCGGAGGCTTCTGCTCGGCCGCGCTCGACCTGCTCCTCGCGCCGGCGCTCGAGGTGCTCGCCGTCGAGGGGCGCCACCCGTCGAGCGAACGCGTTCGCGTCGAGCCGGCGCAGCTCGGCGTCGAGGCCGGCATGGTCGGCGCCGCGCTCGTGGCGCTCCGGGCCACGTCCCCGCGGCGCTGAGGGACCGGGGGGTTCGTCCATGCCGCTCTCGGTTTGCGCCACCCCGATCGGAAACCTCGACGACGTCACCGTTCGCGTGCTCGGCGAACTCGGCGCGGCGGATCTGGTGCTGTGCGAGGACACGCGCCGGACTCGGCTCCTGCTCCAGCGCCACGGCATCACTGCACGCCTGCTCAGCTATCACCGCCACAACGAGGCCCGGCGGACCGACGACGTCCTGCGCCGGCTCTCCGCCGGCGACCGGGTCGCGCTCGTCAGCGACGCCGGCCTCCCGGGCATCAACGACCCGGGCGCACGGCTGATTGCGGCCGCGCTAGAAGCCGGCCTGCCGGTGACGGTGCTCCCCGGCGCCTCGGCGGTCGAGACGTCGCTCGTGGCGAGCGGGCTCGTGTCCGAGCGGTACCAGTTCCTGGGCTACCTGCCCCGCCGGGCCGAGGAGCTGGACGCGCTCTGGGAGGAGCTCGAGCGCTGGCCCTGGCCCGCGGTCGCCTTCGAGTCGCCGAACCGGTTGCCGGCCAGCCTGGCGAGCCTCGCGGGCAGGGCGCCGGAGCGCCCGGTCGCCGTCTGCCGCGAGCTGACAAAGCGTTTCGAGGAGGTCGTACGGGGAAGCGCCGCCGAGGTTGCCCGCCGGTTCGCCGAGCAGCCCCGCGGGGAGATAACCCTCGTGATCGGGCCGCCGGCGAGGACGGCCGCCGGCGTCGATCCGGCGGCTGTCGAAGCGGTCGCTGAGCTCGTTGCGGCGGGGCTCGGGCGTCGGCACGCATCCGAGCTGGTCGCTCGGCTGACGGGCGCGCCCAGGAACGCGCTGTACCGCCGGTCGCTCTGACGGCGTCCATGGCGCACCCAGCCGGGCCGGTTTCCGACCGGCCCGTCGTCTATTTTGACAACGACCGAACCGCCTGCTACGGTACCCACTGACGTTGTTGCCAAATGAGACAACGGAGGTGGTGATATGCGAAGAATGACGCTCCTCGCCGCAATCGTCGCGCTCACGCTCGTCCCAACCGCGGGAGCGTGGACCTGGCCGGCGCAGGGGCCGGTGCTCCGCCCGTTTACCTTCGATCCGAGCGACCCGTATACGGCGGGCCAGCATCGCGGTATCGACATCGGCGGTGACGTCGGTTCGACTGTCGTCGCCGCCGCCGGCGGTGTCGTCTCGTTCGCCGGTGCCGTTCCGCACAACGGGAAGACGGTGTCGATCCAGACCGCCGACGGCTATACCGTGACGCATGTCCAGCTCGGCTCGATCGCGGTCCGCAAAGGCGATTCGGTCGCCGAGGGTGCCGCGATCGGGGCGATCGGCGAGAGCGAGGAGGACGGCGCGCCCCAGCCGCACATGCACCTGGGCGTGCGCGTCACATCCGAGCCGCAGGGCTACGTCGATCCGCTCGGCCTGCTTCCGCCCCGCGAGGGGAGTGACGTGTCGTCCGCCGAGGCCCCGACGGATCTCGCGACGGCGCCGGAGGCGGCTCCCGCTCCCACCGCGGGCGCAGAGCAGACAACGGCGGCGACGCCAGGTGAGAACGTCGAGGCGCCTCCGCTGCCGGAGACGTCCGAGCCTCCCGCGCCTCCGAGCCAGGACGAGGACCCGGCGGCGTCCGAGCCCGTGGAGCAGCCTGCCGCGGTACCCGCCGTTACGCCGCGGCTCCCCGCCCCGGCCGCACCGGTCGCCTCGTCGTCAGAGGCGGGCGGCGAGCCGGCGCCCGCGAGCTCGGTGGAGCAGCCGGACGCGGTCGAGCGGCCGAGCCCCGTCGAGCGACCGGCCGTGCCCCGTCCGGTGCTTCCCGGGTCGGCCCCGCCGAGCACCGCCGTGCCGCAGCAGAGCAGGTCGGTGGGAGGCGCGACGCACGCTCCACTCAGCGGCATGGCGCACGAGGCCGCGCCCGTCTCGACGGTGCCGGCGGACGCGGGTGCCGCCGACCAACCTGCTGGTCGATCCGAACCCGGCCGGACCGTGCCGGAACCGCCGGTGACTCCCGCGAAACGAACGGACGGCACTGCGCCGGCGACGTCGGCACACCAGGTGGGGCGGACGCCGGGATCCGTCTCCCCGGCCACGCCGACGTTCTCCGTGAGCGAGACCCGTGCCGCCTCCGCAAAGAGCGAGCCGACCCCGTCGAGCGGGGCCGCACACAGCGGCGCCGCTCGGCAGCGGCCGCCCGCGGGGGAGGGTGGCGGCAACGCCGGAGGCGCGAGCGCGGTCGTGCCGCTGCCGGTGCGAACAGGCTCGCTGGCCCAAATGGGCTCGCCCGCACGCGGCGGGCACCAGGCACCTGTCACACCGTCGGCGACCGGGCTGCGACCAACGTTCGAGCGTCCTGCGCCGGCAGTCACGCCCGCGACGTTGTCGGTGCCGCGATCCGTGGGCGGCCGGCCGCGCGGCTGGCACCTGCGGTGGTTCCTGCTCGTGGCACTCCTTCTCGGGCTACCCGCCGTCGGTCTCGCCGTTCGGCGAGCCCGTCGGCGATCGGATCCGAGCGATCGCGGCGGAAGCATCGCGCTCGTGGTCGAGCACGAATGCAGCCCGGTTGACGCCCGGGAGGCTCATATCATGTCCTTCCCGGTCAGCCCCGATCTCACGTTGAAGGGAGACCATCTCGGCCTCACAACCGACACGGAAGATCCTGGTCGCGCCCGCCTGGCCGTATGCGTCAGGCCCGCGCCACCTCGGACACGTCGTCGGCTTCGGCGTGCCGGCGGATGTGGCCGCCCGCTACCACCGCCTGCGCGGCGACGACGTGCTGATGGTCAGCGGAACGGACGAGCACGGCACGCCGGTCATGGTCGCCGCCGATCGGGAGCAGCGCTCATACCGTGAGACGGCCGACCATTACAACGCGCTCATCCGGCAGGACCTCCGAGCGCTTGGCTTGACCTACGACATCTTCACGCGGACGACGACGGCGAACCACTACCGCGTCGTCCGCGATGTCTTCCGGACGCTGTACGACCACGGCTACATCTTCGAGCGGACGACGCTCGGGGCGTTCTCGGCCCGGACGGGGAACACGCTCCCCGACCGGTACATCGAGGGGACGTGTCCGATCTGCGGCTACCCACAAGCGCGCGGGGACCAGTGCGACAACTGTGGCAATCAGCTCGATCCGACCGACCTGATCGAGCCTCGATCGCGGATCGACGGGGAGCCCCCGGTGTTCAAAGAAACCAACCACCTCTTCCTCGATCTGCCGGCCTTCCGGGAGCAGCTGACCGACTGGATCCAGGAACAGACCCATTGGCGGACGAACGTCCGCAACTTCTCGCTTCGCCTGCTCGAGGAGATCAAGCCGCGACCGATCACGCGCGACCTCGACTGGGGCGTCCCCGTTCCGGTCCCGGGCTACGAGGAGCAGGCGGCGCGAAAGCGGATCTACGTCTGGTTCGACGCCGTGATCGGCTACCTCTCGGCCGCCGTGGAGTGGGCCGCGGCGCGCGACACGCCCGACGCGTGGCGCGAGTGGTGGCAGGACCCGGAGGCGCGCCACTACTACTTCATGGGCAAGGACAACATCGTCTTCCACTCGGTGATCTGGCCGAGCATGCTCCTGGGCTACGGCACGGGCGGCGAGCTCGGCGCCGGCAGGCCGCTGAACTTGCCGTACGACATCGTCGCCAGCGAGTACCTGACGATGGGTGGCGAGAAGTCCAGCGCGAGCCGAGACGTGGCCATCTACATCAGCGATTTCCTCTCGCGCTACGAGCCCGACCCGCTCCGCTACTACCTGACGGCGGCCGGGCCCGAGACGCACGACACGGACTTCACCTGGGCCGAGTTCGTGCGCCGCAACAACGACGAGCTCGTTGCCACCTGGGGAAACCTCGTCAACCGCACGCTCACGAACGCGCACCGCAACTTCGGCGAGGTGCCTGCCGCCGGCGAGCTTTCCGACGCCGACCGGACGCTCCTCGGCGCGGCCCCCGCCCGTTTCGACGAGGTCGGCTCGCTGATCGAGCAGGGCCGCTTCCGCGCGGCCCTCGCGGAAGCGATGTCGTACGCCCGCGATGCGAACCAGTACCTGAGCGAGCAGGCGCCCTGGGCGCTCCTTGCGAGTGATCGCGATCGCGCGGCGACGATCCTCCACGTGGCGCTGCGAGCCGTCGACAGCATCAAGGTCTTGCTGACGCCGTTCCTGCCGTTCAGCGCGCAGCGGCTGCACGAGATGCTCGGACATCAGGGCGAGATCGCGGGTCAGCTCGAGTTCCGTGAGCACGCCGACGAAGACGGCGACGGACACACCGTCCTGACCGGCGACTACGCGACATGGGTCGGCCGCTGGGCACCGAGCGACCTCCCCGTCGGGCAGAAGCTGGAGCAGCCCCAGCCGCTCTACCGAAAGCTCGACCCGGCCGTGGTCGACGAGGAGCTCGCCCGGATGGAACGCGTCGGGTGATCGACACGCATGCGCATCTCGACGCCTGCGCCCACCCGCCGGGCGTGGTCGTCGCCAGGGCGCGGGCGGCGGGCGTCGATCGGGTGATTGCGATTGGATCGGGGATCGAGTCCTGCCGGGCGGCACTCGAGACGGCGAGGAACGAGAACGGCGTCTGGGCGGCGCTCGGCATCCACCCGCACCAAGCCGGGAGCTCGGAGGCTGATCGCCTCGCGGAGCTGAGGGACCTCCTCGCGGACGCCGGCGCCGTGGCGGTCGGGGAAACCGGCCTCGACTTCTATCGCGACAACGCGCCGCGTTCAGACCAGCGGCGAACGTTCGAACGTCAGCTCGAGCTCGCCGACGAGCTCGGCAAGGCGGTGGTCGTGCACACGCGCGCCGCCGACGAGGAGACAGCCTCGGCGCTTGCAGGGTTCGCCGGCACCGTGGTCCTCCACTGCTTCTCATCACCGCACCTGCTTCCTGTGGCGCTCGAGCGGGGGTACTACGTCTCGTTCGCCGGCAACGTCACGTACCCGAACGCGTCCGATCTCCGGTTGGCTGCGACGCAGGTGCCGGCCGACCGTCTGCTCGCCGAGACGGACAGCCCGTACCTCGCGCCGCAGGCGCGGCGCGGCAGACCGAACGAGCCGGCGAACGTCGTATACACGGTGCAGCGGCTCGCGGAGGTGCGGCAGGAATCCGTGCCCGAGCTCGCCGCCCGGATCGAGGCGAACGCGGTCGCGGCGTTCGGGCTCGACGGCCAGCGGTGAGGCGCGGGGGCGCCCGCCTCGGCCAGCATTTCCTCGTCGACGACAACCTGCTCGAGGTCATCGGCGGCCTCGCCGAGCTCGACGCCGCCGACGTCGTCCTCGAGATCGGCCCGGGGCTGGGCGTCCTCACCCGCTACCTCTCGGAGCGCGTCTCGCACGTTCACGCCGTCGAGCTCGACCGCGGGCTGGGTCCGGCGCTCGAGGCCGTCGTCGGAGGCAACGTCTCGCTCCGTTTCGAGGATGCACTCGCGGTCGATCCACAGACGCTCGACCCGCCGCCGACGAAGCTCGTCTCCAACCTGCCCTACAGCGTCGCCACGCCGGTGGTCGTCGAGAGCCTCGACCGGCTCCCGACCATCGAGCTGTGGTGCGTCATGGTTCAGCGCGAGGTGGCCGATCGCTTCTTCGCTCGGCCGTCGACGAAGCCGTATGGGGCGGTCTCCGTCCTCGTGCAGCTCGTCACCCGGCGCACGGCGTTCCGGCCGGTGTCCCGCACGGTCTTCAGGCCCCAGCCCCACGTGGATTCGGCCCTCGTCGCGTTCCGGCGCACCGGGCTGCCGGACGACTATCAGGCGGTCAAGCGGCTGGTCGTCGCGGCGTTCTCGCACCGTCGCAAGACGGTTGCCAACTCGTTGGCTCTCGCCGGGCATACCAACCGAGTTGAGGCCGTCGCAGCGCTCGAGGCCGTCGGCCTCCGGCCCGACGTCCGCGCGCAGATGCTCACGCCGCCGCAGTACCTCGAACTGGCGAGGATCCTCTGAGCCGCGCTTCCGCCCCGGCGAAGATCAATCTCGCCCTCGTGGTCGGGCCTGCCCGACGGGACGGGCGGCACGAGGTGACCACGGTCCTGCAGCGGATCGACATCTGTGACCGCATCGCCTTGCGACCCTCTTCAGGCCTCGGGGTGCGTGGCTTCGAAGACGACACGATTGTCACCGCGGCACTCGGGGCGCTCGCCGAGGCCGTGTCGGTCGAGCCGGGCTGGACGGCGACGATCGAGAAGCACATTCCGGTCTCGGCGGGGCTCGGCGGCGGCAGCTCGGACGCCGCGACGGCGCTCCGTCTCGCCGCTGCGACGCTCGAGCGAGCGCTCGAGCCACCGGCGCTCCGCCGGCTGGCGGCAATCATCGGCGCCGACGTCCCGTTCTTCCTCGAGCCCGGCCCGCAACTCGGCGAGGACGACGGGGCGAGACTCACACCGCTCGACCTGCCCCAGGACTACTGGGTGGTCGTCGTCCTTCCCTCCGGTGCCCGTAAATCGTCCACGGCTGCGGTCTACCGAGCGTTCGACGAGCGCGAGGCCGCTCGCGGCCACGACGAGCGGCGGCCTCGGCTTCTCGCGGCCCTCGACGGCGTACGCCGCCCGCGCGACCTCGCGGCGCTCCCGCCGAACGATCTCGCCTCCTCGCCGGTCAGCTCCGAGCTGCTCGAGCTGGGCGCCTTCCGCGCGGACGTGACAGGCGCCGGTCCGGCCGTCTACGGGCTCTTCCTCCACGAGCGCGATGCGAGGGCTGCGTCGCGGCGGATCCGGCGGCGCGGGCGAACCTGGGTAACGGTTCCGTGTTGGTACGGTTGAATCGATGGCAATGAGCGGCCAAATCGTTGAGCACGGCTCGAACCGAGCGAGCCGCTGGCTGCACGCGAAGCGGCTGCGGATTGCGTTGTGGATCGCCGTCATCGAAGGCGTTCTCGTCGCCTTCCACGTGATCCCGTGGTGGCTGGCGGTCGCCGCGGCCGCGATCCTCGTCCTGTTTTACTTCTGGGCCGGCCGTCACCTGCCCTCGACGACGGCCCGGCACGTGTTCTGGATCGCCGCGACCTCGCAAGCACTCGTGGCGCTCGTCCCGATCCTGGTCGCGGTGGTCGGGACGCTTGCGCTCATCGCAGTGGGCATCCTCGCCATCCTGGCGCTCGTGGCGCTGTTCGCGGAAGCGCGTTAGCGGCGCCGTATACTTCGTGAGCCCACGAACGATGGGGCGTAGCCAAGTGGTAAGGCAGCGGGTTTTGGTCCCGCGATCCCAGGTTCGAATCCTGGCGCCCCAGCCAACGTCCGCCGACGCCTGATGCCTCGACACCTGGCAGCCGTGGTCATGGCCGCGGGGCTCGGTACCCGCATGCGGTCGCGGACGCCGAAGCACCTCCACCCGCTTCTCGGCCGGCGCGTGGTCGACTGGGTGCTCGCCGCGGCGCGGACGCTTTGTCCCGAACGCCTGGTCGTCGTGGTCTCGCCCGGCACGGAGCATGCCTACGGCGACGCCCAGGTCGCCGTCCAGCACGAGCCGCGTGGCACCGGAGACGCTGCGGCGACAGCCCGCTCGGCCCTCGGCGACTTCGACGGAGACGTGGCCGTGCTCTCGGGCGACTCGCCGCTCCTGACTGCCGAGATTCTCCGCGACCTCGTCGACGTGCACACGCGCGAGCGGGCCGACGTCACCGTGCTCTCGTTCGAGCCGACACGACCACTGCCCTACGGCCGGATCGTGCGCGGCCCCGACGGCTCGCTTGCGCGGATCGTCGAGGACCGTGACGCCGACCCGGAGGAGCGGGCGATCCGGGAGCTCAACACCTCCATCTACGTGTTCAGGGCCGCGGCGCTCTGGCCGGCGCTCGACGCGATCGACGCCGACAACGCGCAGGGCGAGCTGTATCTCACCGACGCAGTCGGCGGAATCGTCGCCGGCGGAGGCAAGGCAGCCGTGCATCGGTGCGATGACGAACTCGCGCCGCAGGGTGTGAATACGAGGGCCGATCTGGCCGTGGCGGCTGGAGTGCTCCGCAACCGAGTGAACGAGGCGCACATGCTCGCGGGAGTGACCATCGTCGACCCGGTGACCACGTGGATCGAGGCGGAGGTGGAGCTGGAACCGGACGCCCTCGTCCAACCCTTCACCGTGCTGCGCGGCCGCACCCGCGTCGCCGCGGGCGCCGAGGTGGGCCCGCACGCAGTTGCCGACGATGCCTCGATCGGCCCCGGTGCGCGCGTAGGCCCCTTCTGTTACGTTCGCCCGGGCACGGTGCTCGAGGCGCAGGCGAAGGCCGGCGCATTCGTGGAGATCAAGAACTCTCGAATCGGGAAACGGTCAAAGGTGCCGCACCTTTCGTACATCGGCGACGCCGACGTCGGGGAAGACACCAATATCGCGGCGGGAAACGTGACTGCGAATTTCGGGCACCGGCCCGGGCCGAAGAAGCGCACCACGATCGGTCGTAACGTCAAGACCGGCGTCGACAATACGTTCGTTGCCCCCGTCACGGTTGCGGACGATGCTTGGGTTTGGCCGGGAACGGTCGTCACCGACGACGTCCCGGAGGGCTCGCTGGCGGGCTTTCCGCCGCGGCAGGTCACCAAAGAGGGCTATGTCTATCGAGACGGGAACGAGTGAGCTGACCACCGAGCTGCCGGCGTTGCCGGGGCTCGAGGTCGCACCTGCCGCGCCGCAGACGCAGAAGGCGCACTGGCTGGAGCGCGGGCCGCAGAAGCGGCTGATGGTCTTCTCCGGGCGCTCCCATCCCGAGCTCGCCCAGAGGATCGCGGAGCAGCTCGGCGTCGACCTCGGCGCCGTCGAGCTGGAGACGTTCGCGAACGGGGAGACGTACTGCCGCTACTGCGACTCGATTCGCGGCGCCGACGTCTTCCTCGTGCAGACCGGCTGCAGCCCGGTCGATCAGAACCTCATGGAGCTGCTGCTGATGATCCAGGCGGCGAAGCTCGCGTCGGCGAAGCGCATCACGGCCGTAATCCCGTGGTTCCCGTACTCGCGTCAGGATCGCAAGGCCCGCCCGCGCGAGCCGATCTCGGGCCGCCTCGTCGCCGACATGCTGCAGCTGGCGGGGGTCGACCGCGTGCTGACCATGGACCTGCACGCCGGGCAGATCCAGGGGTTCTTCACGATCCCGGTCGACCACATGACCGCCCTGCCGCTCTTCGCCCAGTACTTCCGCGACCTCGGGCTCGTCGGACAGGAGGTCGTGTCCGTCGCACCCGACGCCGGCCGCGCGAAGTACGCGCTCCGTTTCGCCGAGATGATCGACGCCGGCTTCGCGATCATGCACAAGACGCGGCCCGCGCACGACCAGGTCGAGATGACGGAAGTCACGGGAAAGGTGCGCGGGAAGGTCGCGATCGTCGGCGACGACGTGACGACGACGGGCGGCACGCAGATCGCCGGCGGAAAGGTGCTGAGGGAGCACGGCGCGACGGACGTCTGGATGTTCGTCACGCACTCCCTGCTCGACGCCGACGCGCTCGAGCGCGTCGCCGAGTCCGGCATCACCGGCATGGTCGTCACCGACACGGTCCCGATCGACCCGCTGCGCAAGCCCGACAACGTGACCGTCCTGACCATCTCCCGCCTGCTCGCGGAAACGATCATGAACGTCTTCGCCGACGAGTCGGTGTCCGCCATCTTCGGCGGCGAGAACCAGCTGTTCTAATGGGGCGTTTCGTGGCCCTGGGTGCATCGAGTCCGGCGAAATCCGACCGACCGCGCCAGCGCCGAGTGTGTGAGGCGAAGGGGCCGCATGTCGGCCGTGAGCCGGCGAAGCTCCTCTGACAGCTTGCGCGGGAACGCGTACCACGCGTCGCGGGCGAATCGCCCGTCGTTGACACCGTAGGTGAGGAAGCGATCCAGCCGGCGCGTGGCGACGATCCCGGTCACATAGCCATTCGGCGTACGCAACTCGAAATAGGGCGCTCCGAGTTTGGGCTTTCGGACCCGGACCGGGCACGGTCCGGAGTAGTAGAAGGCACCGATTGCCGGCAGCACCTCGCGGTTCACGATTGCGACGCAGTGGCTCTTGTTGCAGACCCGCAGATCCCCGGGCCGGAACTCCTTGGCGTTGGCCGGCGGCAGGATGAGCAGCGCCGACAGCGCCAGGAGGATTGTGAGAAACGCCTTCACGCTGTCTCTTGTACGCGGCTCCAGGACTCGAAGGTCCCACATGGGCTAGAGAGAGCAGAGGTCAGCTCAACCCGCTACCCCGAGCGGCGCCGACGGTCTTGATCCCCGGGAGGTCGATCGGGTTACCCAGCAACCCGACCGACGGCAGCGAATCCGGCAGCGGCAGCAGCTGCTCCGCTACGACCGCGATCGTTTCTGCGTCATGGGCCGGGCGCTGACCAAGCGCCGGCGCAGGTGGGCCGCCCGGCCTGCAGGCACGCCCGCGTAGAGCACGCCGATTCCGCCCCACTGTCCCCAGCCGCGGACGTCACCGGGGTCGACGAGGGCGACATGCTTGTAGTCACCTTTGACGGCGTTCCACAGCCGGTCGACCTGGCATTCGGGGACGTCGGGGTGCGGAACGACGTCATGGAGGACGATCAGTCCGTTGCGGCGCACCAGCGGCCCGTACATGCAGAAGTCGCGGCGGACCCCCTCGTAGGTGTGGTCGCCGTCGATGAACAGCAGATCGATCGGCCGGTCGCGTAGAAGCGTCCGGACCGTCTCGAGCGTCCGCGGGTCATGCGAGTCCACCGGAAGCAAGTGCAACTCCTGGTGCGGACGCGCGTAGCTTCGCAACCTGGGCACCTCGTTTTCCTCGTAGCCGCCGCCGAAGAGACCGCCCGGCAGGTCGATGCTGACCAGGAGCCCGTCTGGCTCGGCGACCTGGCACCACGCCCAGAGCGTGCCGCCGCTCAGCGTGCCGATCTCGACGACGGTGTAGAGGCGTCTCCGGCGGAGGAGGCGAAGCAGCGCCGCCAGCTCTCGCTCTTTCTGCGCGGCGCCGCGCTCGATCGCGCCACGGGCGACTTCGCGCGCGCGTTGTCCACGAAGGTCGAGCAACGGTCGCAGGGTAGTTGCGGTTGAGGCGACGGCATGCGTCGCACAGCCGGATTCCCTACGCGTTGCGGCTACACTTGCCGGCCGTGGCCGACGAACGGCTGAGACTCGAGGTACAGGAGCGCGAAGGGCGCGGCTCTCGCGAGGCGAGACGTCTTCGCCGTGAGGGGCTCATCCCCGGCGTCATCTACGGCGGGGACGGGAACGGCACGCGCGCGATCTGCGTTCCGGAGCGCGAGCTGCGCCGGGTGCTCACGGGATCGCATGGACTCCACGCGATCCTCGACGTCGTGCTCGACGGTGAGAAGCCGCGCGCCTCGATTCTGAAGGACTACCAGCGCGATCCGGTTCGTGGCGTCCTGTCGCACATCGATCTCATGGAGGTCCGCCTCGACCGGCCGATCCAGGCGTCGGTCGCGGTCGAGCTGGTCGGCGAGCCGGTCGGCGTCCGCGAGGGCGGCGTGCTCTCGCAGGTGACGCGCGAGATCAACGTCGAGGCCCTGCCGATGGAGGTCCCCGAGCGCCTGGAGCTCGACGTCAGCGGCATGGCGATCGGAGACACGCTCCGTCTGGCCGACCTGCCGCCGCGCGAGGGCGTCACCTACCTGGACGATCCGGAGGAGACGGTGCTCGCGAATGTCACCCCGCCGACGGTCGTCATCGAGCCCGAGGTCGAGGAGGAAGAGGAGGAGGCCGCAGAGGGGGTCGAGGGCGAGGCGCCCGAGGGCGAGGCTGCGGCAACGCCCGAGGCGGAGGGCGAGGGCACGGGCTCAGAAGGCGAGCCCGGCACCGAACCCGGCTAGTCATGCGCCTGCTCCGGCGTCGCCGGGAATCGGCCTCGTCGGCGTCATCGCTCGATCTGCTCGTCGCTGGCCTTGGAAACCCCGGCCGGGAATACGAGCGTCACCGGCACAACATCGGCCACATGGTCGCCGACGAGCTTGCCCGGCGGCACGGCGCGAACTGGCGCGGCAAGTTCTCCGGCCGGCTCGCCGAGATGCGCCTCGACGACCGGCGGGTCGCGCTGCTCGAGCCGGAAACGTTCATGAACGATTCCGGTCGATCGGTCGGCGCGGCCGTCCGCTTTTTCAAGGTCGATCCCGAGTCTCTGCTCGTCGTCCACGACGAGGTCGATCTGGAGCCGGGGCGTCTGCAGGCCCGCCGTGGTGGAGGCCTGGCCGGACACAACGGGCTCCGCTCGATCGCACAGGCGCTCGGGACGCAGGACTTCCTCCGTCTCCGGATCGGTGTCGGCCGCCCGGGCCGAGGGGATCCGCGCGACGTGTCCGACTACGTGCTGTCGTCCTTCGATCCGGAAGAGGACGTCGAGGCGCTCGTGTGCCGCTCCGCCGATGCCGTCGAGGCGATCGCCCGCGAGGGCCTCGAGCAGGCGCAGGCGCGCTTCAACTAGCCCGCAAAGATTTACGCAAATCGGCACGAAGCCGCCGCACACGCGTGCGAGGTCTCGGGCTACGCTGGCCGCGGGTGGCGGGTGGACCCGACAACCCCTCCCCAAGGGGCGGGGTGCGGTGTCGCAGCGGCCGGGCGGTCGCCGGGGCGCTCGGTCGTCTCTCGCCTGCTCGAGCGGCTCGGCAAACCGCTTACGAGCCGGAATTCGCGCGCTGGACGCCACGGCGCGCGGAGTACACTTGCGGGGCGGAACCCGCCGGTTCCGTTTTTCGTCATGGACCAGCCGACACTCCAGCCTCTTGCCGCCGAGCTCGCCGCCTCTGAGCGACTGACGGCGTTCGCCGCGGCGCTGCCCAGCCCTGCGCGCGTTTCCGAGCCGGCGCTGCCGCTGTTGCTCGCGGCGCTGCATGAGCGCCTCGGGCGCGGCCTCGTCTGCCTTCTGCCCGAGGACGCGGACGCCCGCGACGCCGCGGAGGCGGCCGGATGGTTCCTGGGTGACGAGCGGGTCGGGTTGCTGCCGAGCCGCGGCGTCCAGTGGGACTCCGGGCTCGAGCCGCCTCCGCACCTTGTCGGCGAGCGGGCGCGGGCGCTCGACGTGCTCGCGTCCGGGGGTTTGGTGTGCGTGTCCGCCACCGCGCTGGCCGAGGGCATGCCGCCGGCCGCGGCGCGGCCCGAGCCGGTGCGGCTCGCGGTCGGCGACGACCGCGGGCTCGAGGAGCTCGTCGAAGATCTCGCGCTCGCCGGCTACGAGCGCGTCGAACGGGCCGAGGAGCGCGGCCAGATGGCCGTCCGCGGCGGGATCGTCGACGTCTTTCCCGCGACCGGTCGGGAACCGCTTCGCATCGAGTTCTTCGGCGACGAGATCGAGGCGATCCGGGTCTTCTCGCCGTTCACGCAGCGGACGCTGCGACCGGTCGACCGCGCGGTTGTCTATCCGGCCGCCGAGCGCCGGTTGGATCTCGGCGAACCGACCCTTTCCGACGACGAGGCGCGGCCTTCGGCACCGGACGACCTCGTCCCTCCGCTGGCGACCGAGCCGGATCTCGTCTGGCAGGCCGAAGCCGTGCGCGAGATCTGGCGCGAGGAGCTCGGGCAGGAGCTTCCGCTCACGGGCGGTGCGGAGCTCGATCCGTTCCCGCACGGGCAGCCGTTCGCCTTCGACGCGCTCCGACCCGCCATCGCCGCCCGCGGCCTCGCCGAGGCCGAGAACGAGCTGGCGGCCCTCGTGCGCCAGGGCCTGCGCGTCGTCGTTGCCTTCCCGCACGGCGGCGACGCGCTGCGGATGCAAGCACAACTTCGCCGAATCGACGCGGACGTCGACGGCGCACTCCCGGCAGATCCCGCGCTTCGCTTCGTGGTCTCGCCGGCTCGTCGCGGCTTCGTCTGGCGTGACCTCGGGCTCGCGCTCCTGCCGTCGGCGCAGGTCTTCCGCCGCCGCCCGCGACCGGCCGCCCGCCTCGGCCGGGCGCTCCAGTCCTTCGCCGACCTCCGCAGCGACGACTACGTCGTCCACGAGGATCACGGCGTCGGGAAGCTGCTCGGCTTCGAGACGCGGACGGTTGCAGGGGTCACGCGCGACTACCTGCTCCTCGCCTTCCGCGGCGACGACCGCCTGTACGTCCCGCACGAGCAGCTCGGCAAGGTCTCGCGCTACATCGGCGCCGACGGCGGCGCCCCGGCTCTCTCGAAGCTCGGCGGCCGGGCCTGGCAGCTGCTGAAGAATCGCGTCCGAGCAAGCGTCCGCGAGCTCGCCGGCGACCTGCTGGCGCTCTACGCGCGGAGGCAGCACGCGGCCGGGATGTCCTTCGACCTCTCCGCCGACTGGCTCGAGCAGCTCGAGGCGAGCTTCCCCTACCGCGAGACGGACGACCAGGCCCGCGCGATCGAGGCGGTCAAGGAGGACCTCGAGGCGGATCGCCCGATGGATCGCCTTGTCTGCGGCGACGTCGGGTTCGGCAAGACGGAGGTCGCCGTGCGCGCCGCGTTCGCAGTCGCCGTCAACGGCCGGCAGACGCTGCTGCTCGCACCGACGACCGTGCTCGCGCAGCAGCACTGGAACACGTTCAGGGAGCGCTACCGCGACTTCCCGGCCGTCGTCGAGATGGTGTCCCGGTTCCGCAGGCCCGCGGAGGCGAAACGGATCCTGCGGGACTTCTCCGAGGGCAAGGTGGACGTCCTGATCGGGACGCACCGCGTCCTCTCGCGCGATGTCGTCCCCAAGAGCCTCGGCCTCGTCGTCGTCGACGAGGAGCAGCGGTTCGGCGTTGCGCAGAAGGAGCTGCTCCGACAGCTCCGGCTCGAGGTCGACGTCCTCTCCCTGTCCGCGACTCCGATCCCGCGGACGCTGCACATGTCGCTGTCCGGCCTGCGCGACATCTCGGTGATCGAGACGCCTCCGGAAGGACGCCGGCCGATCCGTACGCATGTGGGGGAGTACGACGAGGAGCTCGTCAAGACCGCGCTCGAACGGGAGCACGCCCGCGGGGGACAGACGTTCTACCTCCACAACCGCGTGGACACCATCGACGAGGCCGCGCAGAAGCTGCAGCAGCTTTGCCCCGGTCTTCGCTTCATCGTCGCGCACGGACAGATGCCCGAGCGTCAGCTCGAGCAGCGCATGCTGTCCTTCCTCCAGGGCGATGCGGACGTCCTCGTCTCGACAACGATCATCGAGTCCGGCCTCGACATCCCGCAGGCCAACACCCTCGTCGTCGAGCGCGCCGACATGCTCGGGCTGGCCCAGCTGTACCAGATCCGCGGGCGCGTCGGACGCTCGGACGTCACCGCGCACGCGTACCTGTTCTACCCCGCGGCGCAGGAGCTGACGGCCGAGGCTCGGGCGCGGCTGGCCACGCTTGCGGACCACACCGAGCTCGGCGCCGGGTTCTCGATCGCCATGCGCGATCTCGAGATCCGGGGCGCGGGCAACCTCCTGGGCGCGGAGCAGTCCGGACACGTGGCCGCGGTCGGCTTCGAGCTCTACGTGGAGCTGCTTGCCGAGGCGGTCGCCGAGCTCTCCGGCGAGCGGCGCACGATCGGCAGGCCCGTGCGCGTCGACGCACGCGTCGACGCCTACGTCCCGGCCGACTACATCGCCTCGGAGGCGCTGAAGATTGACCTGCACCGTCGGCTCGCGCTTGCAGAGAGCGACGACGAGCTCCGCGAGCTTCGCGCGGCAACCGAGGACCGCTACGGGCCGCTGCCGCCGCCGGTCGAGAACCTGTTCGACATCCAGGAGGCGAAGCTCAAGGTGGCCCAGCTCGGCGCGGACTACCTGGTGTTCCGCGGCGGGAAGGCGACCGTCGGCCCGCTCGTGCTCGGCTCGGATGAGCTTCGGCAACTGCGAAACCGAGCCGCGCGAGCCGTCTATCTGACCGGGAAGCGGGAGGTCTCGTTAAGGGATGATGAAGCTGGAGCGCTCTCTCCGGCCCTGCGACTGGTCGATGCTATCCTCGGGGCGCGCCGGGCAGCGTGATGCTCCGCTGGAGGCGCTTCGATTCGTTATGAGACGGCCACTGACCCTTCTTCTCCTCGTTCCGGTCGCGCTGCTCGCGATCGTCGCCGCCGGCTGCGGTGGCAGCAGCAACAGCAGCAGCTCCGGCGACGTCCCGGGCGACGCGGTCGCCGAGGTCGGCAACCAGACGATCACGAAGGACCAGTTCAACAACCTCCTCGACCAGGCCAAGCGGAGCTACCAGACGCAGCACAAGGCGTTCCCGAAGGAGGGGACGTCGCAGTTCGAGCAGCTGAAGCAGCAGGCGATGCAGTTCCTCGTCCAGCGCGCGGAGTTCCAGCAGAAGGGCGACGACCTCGGCATCAAGGTCAGCGACAGCCAGATCGACGCCCGGCTGAAGCAGATCAAGCAGCAGTACTTCAAGGGCAACGAGTCCAAGTACCAGGCGCAGCTGAAGCAGCAGGGTTTGACGGAGGAGCAGGTCAGGGACGACATCCGCGCCCAGCTCCTCTCGGAGGCGATCTACAAGAACGTGACGAAGGGCGTCACGGTGTCCGACTCGGACGTCCGCAAGTACTACGACCAGCACAAGTCGCAGTACGAGACCGGTGAGTCGCGCGACGTGCGGCACATCCTGATCGCGTGCGGATCGCAGTCGCCGACGACCAGCACGGGCTCGACGAAGAAGCCGAAGACCTGCTCAGAGGCGAAGACCGAAGCGCAGAAGCTCTACAACGAGTTGAAGAACGGCGCGAGCTTCGCGGCCCTCGCAAAGAAGAACTCGGACGACCCGGGCTCCGCGGCCCAGGGCGGCAAGTACACGGCCACGAAGGGGACGACGGTCGCCGAGTACGACCAGGCGGCGTTCAGCCTGCCGAAGGGGAAGCTGTCCCAGCCGTTCCAGACGAAGTTGGGCTACTTCATCATCCAGCCGATCTCGAACGTCCATCCCAAGAAGATGACGCCGTACTCGCAGGTCAAGGAGTCGATCCGTCAGCAGTTGCTGCAGCAGAAGAAGAACCAGGTCATGACCAAGTGGGTGACGGACACGAAGAAGTCGTTCAACGTCTCCTACCAGGTCGGCTACGCGCCCAGCACGCAGACGCAGTAGCTTGCCCCTCGCGGACGCGCTCGTCGCGCTGCAAGAGCTAACCGAGCGGCTTCGCCGTGAGTGCCCGTGGGATCGCGAGCAGACCGCGCGCACGGTTGTCCCGCACACCGTCGAGGAGGCCTACGAGGTCGCCGAGGCCGCGCTCGCGGGCCGAGACGACAAGCTTGTCGACGAGCTCGGCGACCTCCTGTTCCAGGTCTACTTCCTCGCCCAGCTCCTCGCCGAGCAGGGCAGCGGGACGCTGGAGGACGTCGCCCGGAGCGTCCACGACAAGCTCGTCCGTCGGCACCCCCACGTGTTCGGTTCGGCCCAGGCGGACACGGCCGGTGCCGTCCGTCACCGCTGGGAGCGCATCAAGCGCGACGTCGAGGGCCGGGAGGGGGTCTTCCACGACGTCCCGGGGACGCTGCCGGCGCTGCTGTACGCCCGCAAGGTGCAGCGGCGGGCAGCCGCGATCGGCTTCGAGTACCCCGAGACCGCGGGTGCCTTCGCCGACCTCGACGACGAGCTCCGCGAGTTGCGCGAGGCACTGGTCGAGGTCGGCGAGCCGGCGCCGGAGCGCGAGCCGCATGTCCGTCTGATCGAGGAGCTCGGCGACGTGCTCTTCGCCGCCGTCAACGTGGCCCGCCGGCTCAATGTCGACCCGGAGCTGGCGCTGCGCTGGATGAGCGACCGCTTCGTCGAGCGCGTCGAGCGAGCGGAGCGCCTTGCCGCCGAAGACGGGAAGTCGTTTGTGGAACTCGCCCTGGACGAGCAGGATCGCTACTTCGACCTGGCGAAGGAGGCCCTGGCCTGAGGACGGAGATCACAGCGGTCGACGGGAGGCAGATCCTCGACTCCCGCGGGAATCCGACGATCGAGGTCGAGGTCGGCCTGGCCTCCGGGGCCGGCGGACGCGCAGCCGTCCCGTCCGGCGCCTCGACGGGCCGATTCGAGGCGGTGGAGCTGCGCGACGGCGGCGAAGCCTACGGCGGCAAAGGTGTCTTCCAAGCCGTCGCCAACGTCCAGGGGGAGATTCGTGCGCTCCTGAAGGGGATGGACGCGCGCGACCAGCAGGCGGTCGACCAGGCGCTCATCGAGCTCGACGGCACGCCCAACAAAGCACGACTCGGCGCCAACGCCATTCTCGGCTGCTCGCTCGCGGCCGCGAAGGCTGCCGCCGCAGATGCTCGGCTGCCGCTCTACAGGTGGATCGGCGGCGTCGGAGCGAGAACGCTCCCGGTGCCGATGCTGAACGTGGTCAACGGCGGCGCGCACGCGCAGAACCGACTCGACCCGCAGGAGTTCATGATCGTCCCCCTCGGCGCGGACACCTTCGCCGACGCGCTCCGGATTGCGGCCGAGACGTTTCACGCGCTTCGCGCCGTGCTCCACGAGCGTGGGCTGTCCACTGGCGTCGGCGACGAGGGCGGGTTTGCGCCCGACGTCTCGACCACCGACGAGACGATCGAGCTCATCCTCCTCGCCGCCGAGCACGCAGGACATCGTGATCGGATCGCCATCGCGCTCGACCCCGCCGCGAGCGAGCTTTTCGACGAGGGCCGCTACGTCTTCGAAGGGGAGGGAACCGCCCGCGACGGCGACGAGATGATCGAGCTCTACCGCGAGCTCGCGCAGCGCTACCCACTCGTCTCCGTCGAAGACGGCCTCGCGGAGGACGAGTGGGGCGACTGGCGACTGCTGACGGAGCGACTGGGCGACCGACTCCAGCTTGTCGGCGACGACCTGTTCGTCACGACCTCCGACCGCCTGCGGCGCGGGATCGAGGAGGGGGTGGCGAACGCGATCCTCGTCAAGGTGAACCAGATCGGGACGCTGACCGAGACGCTCGAGACGATCGGCCTCGCCCGCTCGCGGCAGTACGCCACCGTGATCTCGCATCGTTCGGGGGAGACGGAGGACACGACGATCGCCGACCTGGCAGTGGCGGCCAACGCCGGCCAGATCAAGACGGGCGCGCCCTCGCGGACCGACCGCGTCGCGAAGTACAACCAGCTGCTCCGAATCGAGGAGGAGCTGGGAGCGGCGGCCGAGTATCCGGGCTGGGACGCCTTTCCGCGAGCGCCCCGCTAGCGCCGCTTGCGGGGGTACGCTGGAGTCGAAGCCGATGGCGACTCCGGCCTTCTCCCAGCACCGCCGCACGAAGATCATCGCGACCATCGGGCCGGCCTGCGCGACGAAGGACGCGCTGCTCGCACTCGCCAGCGCGGGCATGGACGCCGCGCGGCTGAACTTCTCCCACGGCTCGCGAGAGGAACACGCAGAGCGTGCGCGGATGCTCCGCGAGGTGCAGGAGGAGCTCAGGCGTCCCCTCGCGCTGATCGCCGACCTGCAGGGGCCGAAGCTGAGGATCGGCGAACTGCCGCAGCCGGTCTCGCTGCGTGCCGGCGACGAGGTTGTCGTCGTCGGCGAGCGCACACCCCGGGACGGAGAGCTCCCGATCCTGCCCGCCGTGATCGGGGACGTCCTGCGCCCGGGGCATCACGTGCTGATCGACGACGGTCTCGTCCGGCTCGAGGTGCAGGCGGTCGAGTCCGGGCGTGCGCGCTGCGCGGTCGTCGAGGGCGGAGGGATCTCGTCCCACAAGGGCGTGAACGTGCCGGGCATTCCGGTGCCGATCCCGGCGCTCACGGCCAAGGACGTCGAGGATCTGGACTTCGCCCTGGAGCTCGGCGTGGATTTCGTCGCGCTCTCGTTTGTCCGCGACGCGGCGGACATTCGCGACCTGCGGAGCCGGATCGAGGCCGCGGGCTCGCTCGCCCGGGTGATCGCGAAGATCGAGAAGGCCGAGGCCGTGGAGACGTTCGACGACATCCTGGCCGAGACGGACGTCGTCATGGTCGCGCGCGGCGATCTCGGCGTCGAGATCGGCCCGGCGTCGGTTCCGCTCGTCCAGAAGCGGCTGATCAACGAGTCGCTGGAGCGGGGGAAACCCGTCATCACCGCGACGCAGATGCTCGAGTCGATGATCCACCATGCGGAGCCCACCCGGGCCGAGGCGAGCGACGTCGCGAATGCGGTGCTCGACGGCACGTCGACGTTGATGCTCTCGGGCGAGACCGCGGTCGGCAACTACCCCGTCGCCGCGGTCGCCTACATGGATCGAATCGCGCGGGCGGTGGAGCCGAGCCTCGGTTACCGCCACCAGCTCCCGGAGCCCAGCGAGGCCCCGACGATCGGGCAGGCGATGTCGAACGCTGCGTGCGACCTCGCGGAGATCGTGCGAGCGACGGCGATCGTCGTCCCGACCGAGACCGGCCGCACCGCCTCCGCGGTGGCGCGTCTGCGTCCGAGGCGCCCGATCATCGGGCTGACGCACAACCGTTCGGCGCTGCAGCAGATGGCGCTCGAGTGGGGGGTCCGGCCGATGGAGATCCCGGAGTGCAACGACGTCCAGGACCTCTGGGAGCGCGCCCTATCGGCCGCCCGCGACTCCGAATTCGTCCGTCCCGGCGATCGAGTCGTCGTCACCGCAGGGACAGCGGTCAACATCGCCGGTTCGACGAACGTGATCAAGGTCGACGTCGCTTAGCGCGGCGGTTCCCCCGCGGGCCCCCTCACAGAACCAAAGGCACACGCGCGTCCCGCGCTGTGACTCCGGGGAGCCAAGCCCCCCTCCGTCGAGCTCCGCCTTCGGTTCGGGGCACTAAAGGAGGGTCCGCTCTCCCAGTGAAGGAGGCGCCTGATAGTTCACGCGCGGAAGGCGGTGATCAGGGTTGACGCCGCGTCGGGCTCGGCTCCCCTGGGGTTCCTCCGGGGAACCTCCGGGGACCCTCTGGGGGACCTCTGAGGCCCGGCTCCGAAGGAGCGGCTGGGCCGCTCGCGAAAGAGGCGCCGGATGGCACGGCGTCGTCACCGCTTCCGCTCGGCGCACTTCCTGCGCTGGTTCGCCGTCGGCGTGCTGATCCTGATCGCGCTCCTGTACTACAAGCCCGTGCGCACGTACATCGAGCGGCGGCACGCCCTCGCCGGCCGGGCCGCCGAGGTGCGGAGCCTGCAGACTGAGCGCGACCGGCTTCGCCGCCGTCTCGCGGCGGTCACGAGCCAGCAGGCGCTGATCCGCCAGGCCCGCCGCCTCGGGTTCATCAAGCCGGGGGAGCGGCTCTTCATCGTCAAGGGCATCCCGCTCTGGCGGCGGCTGCACAGTACGCTGGACGGGCGTGACGGAGGAGGACCCTAAGCTCGTCGAGCGGCAGCTCGGCCGGCCACCGCGAGCGTTCCGACGGGTCGCCGTCCGCTGCCCCTTCGGCCGTCCGGCGGTCACGGAGCAGTGGCCGTACGACGTCGACGGCCGCCCGTTTCCAACGACCTACTACCTCACGTGTCCCCACGTTGTCGCCGCCGTCTCGCGGCTCGAGGCCGCCGGAGGCGTGGAGCGGTGGAGCGAGCGCGTTGCCGCGGATTCCGAGCTGGCCGAGAGCCTGGCGTCGGCAACCGCCGAACAGCGCGAACGGCGACGCCGGCTGGCGGCAGGGCGGATCGGGCCGGACGGCGGGCGATCGCTGCTGCTCGGCATCGGCGGCTCGAGCCGGCCGGATCGCCTGAAGTGCCTGCATGCGCACGCCGCCTTCGCCCTCGCCGTTCCGGACTACGAGCTCGGTCGGCGGGTGCTCGCCGAGCTCACACCTCTGTGGCCGGACCGCTGCTGCACGCGCTAACTTCACGCGCCCGTGTCCTCGCCCGCCGTCGAGCACGCCCGTCAGCAGTGGGAGGAGGGGCACCGCCGCTTTGAGGAGGAAGCGCGTGACCCCGTCGCCGGCGACCGCCTGCACGCGCAGCTCGATGCCGTCGTCGGCGAGCTCCGGCGGCGTGTCGGAGAGACGTTCACGCTGGCCGAGCTGGCCGACGCGTACACAGGTTCCGAGGACTGGGCGCGAGAGGTGGTCTCGGAGCGGGCTCCAGTGCCGAACTGGCCGCGAACCGTGGCGCTGGTGGCGGACGCCGCCTTCTACGTCTACGCCCGCGGTGCGGTGGACTACCAGCCATGACCGTCGAGGATCGGCGGCCGCGCCGCCCGTCGCGCCGCCGTCGCGTCCGCCGGGCTCGGGCGCTTGTCGTCCTGGCCGCGGCGCTCGTCGTGTTTGCGCTGGGCATCGCACTCGGCGAGGCGCTGGACCAGAGCGGCGGGGACGGACGCGTGACGTACGACCGGACCGTAACAATCCCACCTGAGCGGGAAACCGTGACCGTGACGGCCACGTCGCGGTAGAGCAGAAGGGGGGAAGGTTTACGCTTGTCGGGGCGCGGCGAAGAAAGAGAAGGATTTGGTAGCTTCCTAGGTATGGCATATCGCAGCGGCAGACGGCCAGGAGACGAGCCCACCGAATGGCTCACCCTCGGTCAGGCGGCCAAATACCTGGGTGTCGCGCAGAGCACGATCCGCAAGTGGTCGGACCTGGGTCGCGTGCCGGCGTTCTACACACCTGGGGGACACCGCAGATTCCGCCGGCGTGATCTCGACGCGTTTCTCGAGCATTCCGGCCCGACCGCCCGCGAGCCGGCCGGCCCGACCGTCCTGATCGTCGACGACGACGCGCGGCTGCGCGAGTACGTTCGGGCAAACCTCGAGCTCGAGGGCTACATCGTCCGCGAGGCGGGCAACGCCGAAGAGGGGTTGCAGGCGCTCGAGGAGGAGCCGCCCGACCTCGTCCTCCTCGACGTGATGATGCCGCGCGTGGACGGCTGGGAGATGCTGCGGCGGGTCCAGGAGCAGCACGGCGTGGGCACGATTCCCGTGCTGATGTTCAGCGGCAAGGTCGAGGAAGAGGCACTTGCCGGCGCCGACGCGCGGGGCGTGAGCGGGTTCATCGGGAAGCCGTTCGATCCGCAGCAGCTGATCGAGTCGGCGAAGCAGCTGCTCCCCAAGTAACCCGTTCGGGTCAAAGACTTTCGACTTCGAGAAACCCGGGTCGCCGGGTTCCGCCATCTAGGGTGCCGGACCCTTCCCGAGCGGCCTGACGACGCGGGGTCCCGAGCGGCCTGGCATCACAACTCCTCGCTGGCCAGTAGCAGCCCCGCGACGATCGCGCCCAGGGCCGCGGCGAGCGCGACCCAAATGCCGACGCCCCGGCCGGCGAAGAAGAACTGGTCGGGAATCGAAATCAAGCGGATGAGGACGAAGACGGTGGCGAGCGAGCCAATCGAGATCACGACCAGGCTCTCGGGCACGCTCGCCGGAAGTTGGATTCCCGCCTCCCGCAGCCCCGCCAGCAAAAGCAGCGCGAGGCCGAGGAAGAAGACGAGCTTCCCGAGCGTCCCCGTGTGCCAGCCGATCACCGCGATCTGAATCCCGTCGCCGGTCTCCCGCCCGGTGTACCAGCCGGTGAGGGCCGAGAGCATCAGCACGAGCCCGGACACCCACGTCAGCCGGCCGCCGAGCGACCAGACGCCGCTCTCGCGCCGGGCGACGGGAGACGTCCGCGGGACCGGACGCAGGCGACCTCGGCGCTCGGGCGGCGGCGGTTCCGGCTCGGGCGACTCCACGCCGAAAGTATTCCGCCTCGCAGGTCGGGCGGTCGCGGTCGCCGCGTGCCTAGAGGCCGAACAGGCGCTCGATCTCGCGCCACACCGCCAGTGCGATGAAGACGGAGAGCGCCAGCAAGAGCACGAGCATCACGAAGAACCGCAACCGCGCCGAGCGGCGCGCGCGGGTGCGCCGGATGCGGGCATGGCGCCGTGCTCGGTGGAGGACGTACGCGCGCTCGACGGCATTCGGATCGTACGTCGGCACGCCCGTAGGCGCCTCGACACGGCGGGCAGGCTCGGCCACACGCAAAGTCTAGTGATCACGGGGGAAATGGGGTTTCCCCCGTGCGCCCCCTCCCAGAACCAAAGCGCACGCGCGTCCCGCGCTGTGCCTCCACCGGGCGGAGCCCGGCTCCGGCAACCATAGAACCCGAGGGAGCGCCGTGTTTTCCATCGTTTCGCGTTCGCCATACTTGGGTCGAGACGGTGGTTGCCGAACCTGCTCAGCGCGATCGCGACTTCGGGCGCTCGCCGCGCGACGGCGCGCGGGCGCTCGACCCGATTGCCGCGGCGGGCCAGCAGATCGCCGCCGCGTCGACCCTCGGAGAGGCACTCGCGGCTCTCACGGAGGGCGCGGCGGCCGCGACTCGGGCG
>JBKPNC010000119.1:0-9374 GCA_046732435.1 Actinomycetota bacterium | reverse complement strand
TGGCGACCCTCAACGGCGCCGTGCCCGTGCTGGGGGACCGTGACCGCCTTGCACAGCTCGTGGACAACCTCCTCTCGAACGCGCTCAAGTTCACAAGCGACGGCGGCGAGGTCGAGATCGTCGTGGAAGACGATGAGATCGGCGCGCTCTTCGAGGTGCGCGACAGCGGCATCGGCATTCCCGAGGGTGAGCAGGAACGGCTCTTCGAGCGCTTCTTCCGCTCATCCGCCGCGACCAAGCGAGCCATTCCGGGAACCGGGCTCGGCCTCGGGATCGCGAAGGCGATCGTCGACGCCCACGGTGGGGCGATCGAGGTGGAGAGCACGGAGGGCATCGGCACGACGTTCCGCGTCCACCTCCCGATCGACCGCCCTCGCCCCGCAACTCGACCGCGTGAACGGGCGGTCGCGTGACCGCCGAGTTTCCGTTCATCATTCCGCGCCGGCTGCGCCTCGACTCCACCCTCCTGGCCGCAGAGCTGCGCGCCGTGCGCGAGCGGGAGGACCTCCTCGAGACGGTCGTCGAATACCTGCGACTCTTGCTCGAGTCGACGCAGGAGGGGATCGTCGGCCTCGACCGCCGTGGGCGGTGCACGTTCGCAAACAAGGCTGCGCAGCGCATGCTCGGCCACTCCGCGGGCGAACTCGTCGGACGGCCGTTTCTGCAGCTGGTCCGCCTGCCTCGGAACGGCCGGGACGACAGCGGCGAGCATTTCCGGCGCGCGGACGGCACGTGCTTCGAGGTGGAGTACAACGCGAACCCCATCCTCGTCGACGACGATGTCCAGGGCGCCGTTCTCGTCTTCACGGACGCGGGCTCGGCTCGCCGTGCGCAGCGCTACCTCGAGACGCAGCGTGCCGTGACCGAGGTCCTGGCCGATTCGGCGACTGCCGAGGAGGCGATCCCGCGGCTTCTCCGCACGCTCGGCGAAACGATGGGGTGGGGCGAGCTCGTCGCGTTCTGGGAGCTCGACGCGGACGGATCGCTCCGCTGCCGGGCTCAATGGACGCTTCCCGCGGCCGAGGCGAAGTTCAGCGCCTTCAGCGAGCTCTCGCGGACGACCGTGCTCCGCCCGGGGCTCGGGCTCGCCGGCAAGGCGTACGAATCGCGGGAGCCGACATGGGTGTCGATCGAAGACGCCCTCGGCGATCCGACGACGTTCTCGCGAGCCGAGGCGGGCGCCGAGCTCGGCCTCGCGTGCGGCGTGGCGTTTCCGATCGTTGCCGGCGCGGAGGTGCTTGCGGTCGTCGAGCTCTTCGGCCGGACGCTGACCCGGCCTGACGACGAGCTCCTGAAGATGCTCGACGCGCTCGGAGCGCCGATCGGGCACTTCCTCGAGCGCAAGCGAGCCGAATCCGAGGCCGACCGGCTCAAGGATCAATTCATCTCGCTCGTCTCGCACGAGCTGCGAACGCCGCTCAGCTCGGTGCTCGGGTATCTCGAGCTGCTCGAGCGGGAGGACGTCGGGCCGCTGACGGCCGACCAGCGGCGCTGCCTGACGACGATCGGCCGGAACGCGAACCGCCTGCTTCGGCTTGTCGGCGATCTGCTCCTCGTCGCTCAGCTGGAGGCCGGGAGCATCCCGCTCGAGATCGAGCCCGTCTCGCTAGCAGGTCTCGGGTCCGAAGCGCTCGAGAACGCGCGTCCCGGCGCGCATGAGCGCGGCATCGACCTCCGGCTGGAGATCTCGGGCGAGCCGATCGTCCACGGTGACCGGGGGCGGCTCGCCCAGGTGCTCGACAACCTGATCTCGAACGCCGTCAAGTTCACCGGCGAGGGGGGACACGCGTCGCTGCGCGTCGCGTCACGGCAGATGCGCGCCGTCGTCGAGGTCGCCGACTCCGGCGTCGGCATCCCGCCCGAGATCGGCGACGAGCTCTTCCGGCCGTTCTTCCGCACCGAGAGCGCGCGCGATCTCGCGATTCAGGGATCCGGGCTCGGGCTCGCGATCAGCAAGGCGCTCGTGGAAGCCCACGGCGGCTCGATCCGGTGCCACAGCGCCGAAGGGGTTGGGTCGACGTTTACCGTGGAGCTCCCGCTGGCGGCCCCGAAGCAGGCGTATGCCACGGTGCAGGAGGTGGCCGCACGTGGTCGATAGCGAGAACGGGGGTCGTCGTGTCATCGTCGCCGCCGATGACGACGAGGACATCCTGGCGCTGGTCGCGTTCAGGTTGCAGCGGGCCGGCCACGAGGTCCACACCGCTCACGACGGCGAGCAGGCGCTGCAGCTGATTCTCGATCGCTCGCCCGACCTCGTGATCCTCGACGTGCGAATGCCGAAGATGACCGGAATCGAGGTCGTCCAGGCCCTCCGCCGCGAGGAAGCGACGAGGGCAGTGCCCGTGATCCTCCTGACCGCGAGCGTCCAGGAGGAGAGCGTCAAGAGCGGCTTCGACGCCGGAGCCGACGAGTACATCAAGAAGCCGTTCAGCCCCCACGAGCTCGTCGGGCGCGTCGAGGCGATGCTCAGCGCTGCTGCTGAGTAGGCGACCGACCGGCCTGGGCACCGACGATGTCGAGACGGTTCGCGTGGTGCAGGCAGGCGGCCTCGGCCGTTCGTGCGGCGCGGGCGTCGTGGTGCACGGCGACCGCGTGCAACAGCGCGGCCCGGACGTCGACGGGAAGCGGCGTCGCCCGCTGCTCGATCAGGCGTAGCCCCAGCTGGACATGTCCGAGCAACCGACCTTCCTCCGTCGGTCGGAAGGACGGCGGGGGGCCGAGCTCGAGCGTCCGACCGCCGTCGTGCAGCACGGCTGCGGCGATGAGCAGGTCGGAGCGCAAGCGCGGGTGGAGCTGCGTCAGGTCGCGGCAGATCGTCGCGACGGCCACGGTGTGCTCGAGGAGGCCGCCCGCGTAGTCGTGGTGCTCGCCCGGCGCGGCCGGGAGGCGTCGTAGTCCGTCGCGGAACCTCGTGTCCGCGAGGAACCTGCCCACCGTCTCGCGTAGGCCCGGGTGGGAGAGCTCTCCGGCGAGGAACTCCAGGAAGCCGTCGAGCTCATCCCGGTCGCGCCGCACGGTGGGCGCCAGGTCGGCGGGATCGGCATCGGCGGCGCGCTCGAGCGAGCGGACGTCCACCTGGAGCCGCTCGCGGAAGCGCTCGACCCGTCCGACGATGCGAATCGCATCGCCCTCGCCGAAGCGTCCGTCGAGAAGCTCGACGTCCGACCAGACGCGGGCGCCGATCCGGCCGCTCGCGTCGACGAGCTCGAGCGCGAGGTACGGCGACCCCGACCGAGTACGCAGCCGCTCCTTGCGGGCAACCGCGTACACGCCCTCGACGACGCGGTCCTCCGCCAGCTCGGCGATCGCGGCCACCGCGCAAGTCTGATCGGGCTCGCGGACAGCTCGAGACTTTCTGCAGATTCGGGACTTCCCTCGATCGGCCCGCTGATACGCTCGCCACGTGGCGACCCTGCGACCGTTCCGCGCGGCTCGCTACGAGACGGGGCGGGCCGGGCCGCTCGAGCGCCTCGTCGCTCCGCCGTACGACGTGATCTCACCCGAGGACCGCGCGCGGCTGGCCGAGCGCAGCCCGTACAACGTCGTCCGTCTGACGCTTCCCGATTCCGAGGTGGAGGCCGCCGAGCTCTGGGGCAATTGGAACGACGAGGGCGTGCTCGTACGCGAGGACGAGCCGGCGCTCTGGTGGCTGGTGCAGGACTATGTCGGGCCGGACGCGGTGGCCCGCACGCGCGCGGGTCTCGTGGCTTCGCTTCGACTGGAGCCGTACTCGGCGGGCGTCGTGCTTCCGCACGAGCGGACGCACGCAGGCCCGAAGGAAGGGCGCCTTCGCCTACTCCGCGCCACCCGGGTCGAGCTCGAGCCGATCTTCCTTCTCTTCCAGGGGCGGCTGCGGGGACCGGAAGGCTGGCCGGAGATGGACGTCCAGCTCGACGGCGTGCGCAACCGTCTCTGGCGCCTCGAGGCCGATCCGCCGGCGGAGCTGTCCGACGCGCAGCTCGTGATCGCCGACGGTCACCACCGGTACGAGACCGCGCTCGCCTTCCACGAGGAAGACGGCACCGAGGCGACGGCGTGGATGCTGGCCGTCGTCGTCCCGACCGAGCAGGAGGGCCTCACGATTTTCCCCACGCATCGCGTTGCCGATCGGGTCGGAGAGGACCCCGCCGCGGAGTCCGATGGCGACGTCCGCGCGGCACTCGAGCGCATCGAGCGCGAGCCCCGTGACCGGTCGGCGGTGGTCGTCTATCGTCGCGGGCGCGCGGAGATCGTCCGCGGCGCCGAGGGTGAGCTCGACCCGGACCTCGTGGAACGCCTCCGGCCGCAGGGCATCTCGTACACGCCGCGGGTCGAAGAGGCGGTGGCCGCCGTCGACTCCGGGGCCGCCGAGGCCGCCTTCCTGCTCCGGCCGCCGACGATCGGTCAGGTGGCCACGGTCGCCCGCTCTGGAGGGACGATGCCGCAGAAGAGCACGTACTTCTACCCGAAGGTTTTGAGCGGGCTTCTCTTCCACCCGCTCGACTGAGGCACGTGGACGCGTCCGACTGGCTCGCCCTCTGCCGCTCGTGCGCGGACGACGTGGCGGGCGTTCTCGTCGAGCGGCCGGCCCGAATCGATCGCGAGGGCGTGCTCGGGACCGGCGTCGGCGGCGACGAGACGACGCTCGTGGACGATGCGGCCGAGCGTGCCGTCGTCGCGCGCCTGGAGGCGCTGCACGCGGAGGGCGTCGACTTCACGCTCGTCTCGGAGGAGCTCGGCGAGCGGCGCTTCGGCGACGGAGCGCTTCGGATCGTCGTCGACCCCATCGACGGCTCGGTCAACGCGAAACGCGTGCTGCCTTTCTTCTCGCTGTCGATCGCCATCGCCGGCGGCGCGCGCATGGAGGACGTCGCGTTCGGGTACCTCCGCGACTTCGGTTCCGGCCAGGAGTGGTGGGCCGCCCGTGGGGAAGGAGCGTGGCTCGGCGGCACGCGGCTGGGCGACGAGCGGCCGAAGGCAGAGATCGAGCTCCTGATGCTCGAAGGGACCTACACGCACAACGTTGCCGACCTCGCGCCGGCGTTCGTCGGCCTCGCCTACCGGCTTCGCATCATGGGGTCGCTGGCGCTTGCCCTTTGCCAGCTGGCCGCCGGGCGTGCCGACGCGGTGTGCTCGCTGCGGCCGATCAGGGCGGTGGACATCGCGGCGGCACAGCTCCTGCTACGCGAGACCGGGCTCGCGATCGACCTTCCCGACGCGCGGCCGTTCGCCGCCAGCCCGCTCGACACGGTTGCACGGTCGCGCGTCGTCGCAGGCGCGAACCAGGACGTGTGCGCTGCACTCGCCGGCGCCCTCGGCGCCCCGGCCCCGGCGTGAACGCCGTTCACATCGGCTGCTCGGGGTGGAACTACGCGCACTGGCGCGAGCGCGTCTACCCCAAGGGCGTCCCCGCGCGACGCTGGCTCGAGTACTACACGACCATCTTCGACACCGTGGAGGTGAACTCGACCTTCTACCGGCTTCCCCGGCGGAACGCGGTCGCGGCCTGGGTGGAGCAGACACCCGACGACTTCTTGTTCTCCGTCAAGTCGAGCCGCTATCTGACGCACCTGAAGCGGCTCACCGATCTCGGCTCCGGTGTCGAACGGTTCTACGAGCGGATCGAGCCGCTCGTCGAGTCGCCCAAGCTCGGCCCGGTGCTCTGGCAGCTGCCGGGCAACTTCCGCCGTGACGACGCGCGACTGGGCGCTGCGCTCGAGGCGCTGCCGCCCGGCCGCCACTGCTTCGAGTTCCGTCATCCGAGCTGGTTCTGCCGGGATGTGTACGAGCTCCTGCGCCGGTCGCGAACCGCGCTCGTCATCGGCGACACGCCGCGCCGGCCGTTCCAGACGCACGAGCTGACCGCCGACTGGACGTTCGTCCGCTTCCACCACGGTCACCGCGGCCGAAACGGCAACTACTCGGATCGCGAGCTCGACGAGTGGGCGCGCAGGATCCGGCACTGGCGCGGATCAGTGGAGGTCTTCGCGTACTTCAACAACGACTGGAACGCCTACGCCGTCGAGAACGCGAAGCGCCTGAAACGCCTGCTCGCGACCCGTTAAGGCACTGGTAGTCTCGGATCGGATGGCCGACCACGACCAGATTCAGGAGGCCCTCTCCAAGGTCATCGATCCGGAGCTTCGGCGGCCGGTCACCGACCTGGGGATGGTTCGCGGAATCGACGTTGCCGACGGGGACGTCGAGGTCACGATCGCGCTCACTGTCGCCGGGTGCCCGCTCCGGAACTCCTTCGAGGAGCAGGTAGAGCGACACGTCGGCGCGCTCGACGGTGTCGACTCCGTGACGCTTCGCTTCGACGTCATGTCCCCCGAGGAGAAGGCCGCGCTGACGCAGCGCCTGCGCGGCGGCGTCGAGCAGCGCTCCCGCGGAATCTCGGTCGACGCCTCGACGCGCGTGCTCGCGGTCGCTTCGGGCAAGGGCGGCGTCGGCAAGTCGTCGCTGACCGTGAACCTCGCCGCGGCGCTCTCACAGTCCGGGGAGAGCGTCGGAATCCTGGACGCCGACGTGTACGGGCACTCGGTCCCGCACATGCTCGGAGTCCGCCAGCGGCCGGTCGTCGTCGACAAGATGATCGTTCCGCCGGTCAAGCACGGCCTGCATCTGATGTCGATCGGCTTCTTCCTGGACGACAACCAGCCGCTGATGTGGCGCGGGCCGATGCTCCATCGGGCGCTGGAGCAGTTCCTGTCGGACGTGCACTGGCCCCGGCTCGACACGCTGCTGGTCGACATGCCGCCCGGAACCGGCGACGTGTCGATCTCGCTTGGCCAGCTGTTGCCGCGCGCCGAGGTCCTGATCGTGACGACGCCGCAGCCGCTCGCGCAGGAGGTGGCCGTCCGTGCCGGCGAGATGGCGCGCAAGACGAACATGCGGCTCGCCGGCGTGGTCGAGAACATGAGCGGCGAGGTGTTCGGCGTCGGAGGCGGCGCCGCGCTTGCCGAAACGCTCGGCGTTCCGCTCCTTGCCACGATCCCGCTCGACCCCGCCCTGCGCGAGTGGGGGGATCGAGGAGAGCCGCTCGTGCTCGCCGATCCCAACGCCGAGTCGAGCACGGCGATTCGCGACCTGGCCGAGGCGATCATGGCCCGGCGGGCGTCGTTCAAGGCCCTGCCGGTCCTGTCGTAGGACCGCCGGTGACCGGCGTCGGCGCCGACGAGACCCACGTCGTCTCGCGGCTCCGCGAGCTCGGGTTCTCCGCCTCGGATGCCGAGATCCTCGCCGCCCACTTCCTCGACTGCGAACGCCGCGGAAAGGCAGGCCACGGCCTCGCGCGGGTCGACTGGCTGGCCACGCTGTCCGACCTGCGACCCGAGGCGCGCCCGGAGCGAACCGTGCAGGAGCCGGCCTTCGAGCGCTGGGACAGCCGCGGCGCGCTCGGCTACCTGACGCTCGCCGCGATCTGCGACGCGCAGCTGGCGGCGCCGCCCGACCGCTCGCGGCTCGTCGTCGCCCGCTGCTTCCCGACCGGGGCGCTCGGCTACTGGGTGCGCCGGCTGGCGGACGGCGGGCTCGTCGCCGTGCTCACCGCGACGTCGCCGGCGCGCCTCGGCCATCCCGACGGCGGTCCGCCGCTTGCCGGCACGAACCCGATCGCCGTCGGCATCCCGAGCTCGGACGGCAGGGCGATCGTGAGCGACGTCTCCATGGGCGCTGTCACGTGGGGTGACGTGATCGCCGGCCGCGCCTCGCAGGAGGAGCTCGTACCGTTCGGCGGCGAACAGGCACACAAGGCGTTTGCGCTGGCCGTCGGCCTGCAGCTGCTCGTCGACTCGCTGGTCGGGGGCGGCTACGGCGCGGTGCTCCTGGTGGCGCAGCCCGAGGCGGATCCCGTGCCTGCACTCCGCGAGCGTGCCCCAGGCGTTCGTCTTCCCGGGGACGCCTGATGCGCGCTGCGGCGCTCGTACTCGCGTCCGCGCTCGCCGTCGGAGTCGCGCCGGGCTTTCGCGGCCGTCAAGTCGACCAGCTGCCGACTCGGGCCCGCAAGGTCGCGCTGACCATCGACGCCGGCGGCGACCCGGGCGGCGGGTGGCGCATCCTGCGCACGTTGGTTCGTCGCAACGCGACGGCGACGTTCTTCTTCACGGGGCGCTTCGTGCGCCAGAACCCGCGGCTCGCGTACGCGGTCGCTGCCCGCTTTCCGATCGGCAACCACACCTGGAGCCACCCGTACATGACGAGGCTCTCGAGCTCGGCGGTCTCGGGCCAGATCCGGCGCGGGGCGCAGGCGATCAGGGCCGTCACGCGCCACGATCCCCGGCCGCTCTTCCGCTTCCCCTACGGCGATGCGAACTCGCGGACGATCCACATCGCCAACGCACTCGGCTACGTCGCGGTCGGCTGGACAACCGACAGCGCCGGCTGGCTTCCGGGCCAAACCGTCGCCGCGGCCGTCCGCCGCGTCGCAGCCGGTCTTCGTCCGGGCGCGATCGTCCTCATGCACGTCGGCCCACCCGTCGACACGCGCGCGCTTCCGCTCGTCCTCGACCTGATCCGGCGCCGCGGTTACACGCTCACGACGCTGGAGGCGCTGACGCGCTGAGCAGCTCGCGTACGTCGTCCCGCTCGCGGATCGAGTCGAGATCCTCGTCCGTGCGGGCGAACTCGCGGAACCGCTCCTCGAGCTCGATCGAACGCCGCAGATGCCCGACCGCCGGTTCGGCACGCCCGACCAAGGCCTCGCAGCACGCGAGGTTGTAGAGGACGCCGGCCGCTCGCGGATACTCGGCGAGCACACGTTCGAACACCTGGATTGCCGTCTCGTAGTCCTGGCGCCGATACGCGTCCCATGCGTCGGCGGCGGCTTCCCACGGCGACACGCGGAAGGCTTCGCCGGGCTGCCCGCCGACGACGAGCACCGTCGTGCCGTCTTCCTGGGCGACCGCGCCGCGCCGTGTCTCCGGCGAGACGAAGACCAGCGTGCCGACCGGCGCGTCGAGCTCATCGTCGCCGACGGTGAAGCGGGCGCGTCCGGCAGTGACGACGTAGAGCTCCTCGTGGTGTCCCGCATTGCCTCCGAGCTCGTCGTGCGTCTCGATCACCTGCTTGCCGCTATCGGCGCGGAACGCGTTGACGCCGAACGCCTGCACGCCGAGGTGCTTCCGGATTCGGACCCACGTGTGGCCGTCGTCCGGAGCGGACTCGATCTCGTCGAGCGTCACAATCGCAAAGCCGTTCACGCTGTCATCTTCCGCAGCTCGTCGATGACGACGGGGTCGACGGACTCGACGCCGTCGACGCGCTCTTCGAGGTTCTCCGTACCGGCCCAGCTCTCGAAGGCATGCGCAAGCTCGCCTTGGTAGCCGAGCCGGCCGAGTCGGTCCTTCAGCTCGGCCGCCAGGGCGTCGTCGACGTCCAGCCACTCGGCGCGGGGC
>JBKPNC010000118.1:0-4653 GCA_046732435.1 Actinomycetota bacterium | reverse complement strand
GAGCGGGAGGTCTTTCGTCAGGAAACCCCATGAGATCTCGCCGATGCCGCGTTTGGCCACCGACCACACGACGATCGCGAGCACGAACACCGCCGCGAACGCCGCGATCGTGGCTGCCGACTCGGCCAGCCGGTTCACGATGCGCCGCCGCCGGGTGTTGCGCCCGCCGCGGAGGGAGATCGTCGACTCGAGCGTGCTCATCAAATGCCGCCCGTCCGCTGGAACTCGAACCGCCGAACGATCAGCTGCGCGAGGAGATTCGTGATCAGGCCGATCACCAACAAGATCGCGGCGAGGTAGAAGAGCGATGAGATCTGGAGCTTCGAGACCGCGTTCTGGTACTGGCCCGCAATGCGGCTCGCCAGCGTGTCGCCGGTTCCGAACAGGTCGGCGTGGATCGCCCAGCCCGCGCCGATCACCTGCGTCACCGCGATCGCCTCGCCGAGGGCGCGGCCGAGGCCGAGGATGACCGCCGCCGCGATTCCCGGCCGGGACGACGAGAGGATCACTCCGCGCACCATCTCCCAGCGCGTCGCCCCAAGCGCCAGCGCACCTTCCTCGATGTCGTTCGGCACACTCAGGAAGAGCTCGCGGCAGACGCTGGCGACGATCGGAACGACCATGATCGCGAGGATCAGGCCGGCGATGAAGATCCCACTCGACGACGGCGTGCCGCTGAAGATCGGGATCCAGCCGAAGTGACGGTGCAGCCACGGCTCGACGTGGTCGGCCACGAACGGGCCCATGACGAGAATTCCCCAGAGCCCGAGGACGACGCTCGGTATCGCGGCCAGCATCTCGACTAGCGTCCCGATGACGGTGCGTACGCCGCGCGGCGCGAGCTCGCTCAAGAAGAGCGCGATCGCGATCGCGAGAGGCGTCGCGATCAGCATCGCGATCGCAGAGGTCACGGCGGTCCCGTAGAGGCCTGGAGCCGCCCCGAAGATGTTCTTGTTCGCATCCCAGACGGTGCCCCAGACGAACGAGAGTCCATAGGTGCTGTAGGCGAGGTGGGCGCCGCGCACGACTTTCCAGGCGATCAGGACCATCGCGCCGACGGCGACGACCGACGCCGTAGCCGTCACCAGCAGCAGGATCCGGTCGCCGACCCAGTCTCGGACGCGCCGACCGCTGCCGGCGAGCTGCTCCGTCATCGAGACAGTGCTCATGAAGCGCGCACGCTAACGCCAGAGTCGGGTTGAGCAGGCGGCTGTCACCAGATCGTTACCAGACGTCTACCGGCCGTCAGCCCAAACAGCTCGGGCCTTGCGCAACCCTGCAAGTGAGTGGTTGCACCAAACGGAGAGGAGAGATCAATTGAATAGGAAGCGAGTGACTGCGGCGGGTCTCGCCGTACTCGCAATCGTCGTCGGCGTGCTCACCGTCTGGACGAGCTTCGCCGGCGCGACGGCGTCGCGCCAGACGGGGACGCTCAGGGGCGCTGGCAGCACGTTCGTGAACCCGCTCGTGACGAAGTGGATCCAGAACTACCACGCTTCCAGCGTCCAGTACAGCTCCATCGGAAGCGGCGGCGGGATCTCGGCAATCTCCGCGCGAACCGTCGACTTCGGAGCGAGCGACGCCCCGCTCTCGAAGGACCAGTTCGCCGCATGTCACGGCTGCGTTCAGATCCCCTGGGCATTCTCGGCCACTTCGATCCCGTACCACATCTCGGGCGTCGGTCAGGGCCTCAAGCTCACCGGGAAGGTGCTCGCCGAGATCTACCTCGGGCACATCCACTACTGGGACAACCCGGCGATCAAGAAGATCAACAAGGGCCTGAAGCTCCCGCATGAGAAGGTCGTGCCGATCTTCCGCAGCGACGGGAGCGGAACGAGCTACAACTTCACCGACTACCTCTCACACGTCAGCAAGGCATGGAAGAGCAGGGTCGGCAGGGGCACGCAGCCGAACTTCCCGGCCGGCATCGGCGCCAAGGGAAGCGCAGGAGTGGCCGGCAAGCTGACCACCACCAACGGCGGCATCACCTATGTCGACGTCGCGTACTCGTTGAAGAACAAGTTCACGTACGCGAAGATGCAGAATCGGGCGCACCGGTTCGTGGCCCCGACGCTGAGGTCGATCAAGGCCGCAGCCGATTCGCTGCAGCGGCTCCGCGCCAAGGACAACTCGATCACCGTCGTCGACCCGAATCCGCGTCAGCCGAGGGCCTACCCGATCTGCACCTTCACCTATGTGATCGTGCCGCTGAAGACGGGCAAGGCCGCCGAGTTGAGGAAGTTCATCGACTGGGCGGTGACCAAGGGCCAGAGGTTCGGGCCGAAGCTGCTCTTCGTTCCGATGCCGAAGCTGGTGCAGAAGGCAGCCCGCAAGACGACCGCCCGCCTACACACCTAGTCAGGCGATCGGCAGATGCACTGTCACGTCGAGCCCGCGGCCCTTGGCGCCGCGGGCTTCGACGTGCCCACCCGCGGTCTCGACGACGTGCTTGACGATCGCGAGGCCGAGGCCGCTGCCGCGCGTGGTGCGGGCGCGGTCGGAGCGGAAGAACCGCTCGAAGAGCCGTGGCGCGTCCTCCTCGGGAACGCCGGCCCCGTCGTCGCTGACCTCGAGCGTGATGCCGTCGCCGACGCGACGAAGAGCGACCGTGCAAGTCGCGCCCTCGCCCGCGTATCTGATGGCGTTCTCGATCAGGTTCTCCACGACCGTTCGCAACATTCGGCGGCGAAGCGGGACGCTGATCGTCTCGTCCTCGATTTCGAGACGCAGGTCGATGCCGGCCCGATCGGCCCGCTCGATCCGCTCGTCGATCGCTGCACGCAGTACCGGGGCCGCCTCGGTTTCGCCGAGGGCGACAACCTCCCGCCCCTGCTCGAGCTCGCTCAGGAAGAGGATGTCGTCCACGAGCTCCGTCATCTCGTCGACCTCCTCGCGCGCCTGGGCGAGGAGCGCGGGGAGATCGGCACCGGGAAGCTCGGCGGAGTCGAGCAGCGCGACGAGCCGGGCCAGAGGCGTCCTGAGCTCGTGGGAGACCGAGGCAGTGAAGGCGGTGCGGAGCTCTTCGTATTCGGACCGCGCCATTACCCTCAGTATCGCGTGACCAAAGTTCTCATCGTCGAGGACGACGACCTCATCGCCGAGGGGATGGCGCAGCACCTGACGGCAGCAGGGCTCGAACCCGTTCGGGTCGGCGGCGGCGAGGTCGGGCTGGCTCGGCTCCGTCACGAGCGGCCCGATGTGCTCGTCCTGGACCTGATGCTCCCGGGGCTCGACGGCTGGAGCCTGATCGAGACCGCCCGCGCGGAGGGCATCGGCACGCCGATCGTCGTGGTCTCGGCACGAGGCACCGAGCACGACCGCGTCCACGCGCTCCAGATCGGGGCGGACGACTACATGGTCAAGCCGTTCTCGATGAAGGAGCTCGTCGCGCGGGTGCAGGCGGCGGCGCGGCGAGGCGTTCGCGGGCTCGAGGAGCAGCGCGGCGAGGAGCTCGTGATCGAAGAGCTGCGGATCGACCCGCGTTCGGTGCAGGCGTTCGTGGACGGGGAGAACGCGGAGCTGACGCCGACCGAGTTCCGGCTCTTGTATGCGCTCGCGCAGGACCGAGGCCGCGTCGCGAGCCGAGACGAGCTGCTGCAACGAATCTGGGGACGCCGCGCGACGCACCGGGATCGCACTGTCGACGTCTGCGTGCGGCGGCTCCGCGAGAAGATCGACAAGCGCGCATCGGAGCACACGTTCATCCAGACCCGCTACGGCGTCGGCTACAAGCTCGAGCCCGTCGAGAAGTAACGGCTACGCCAAACCGGACGTCCGCGAAACGCCAAAACCGGTGTCGGACACCGGTTTTAGTCAAGCCTGAACCGTGTGACGAAACTGTGTCGAATTATTCGAGCCGGTACAGCGGGACCAGGCTCTTCTCAGCCTCGGTCTCGATCCGGGCGACGACCTCGACGTACGGCTCGAGGCCGGAGCCGTGGAGCTTCGACTTGAGCAGCTCGTCCACCTGGTAGACGCCGGCCGAGTTGTTCATCTTGATCTCGACCGAGACGGCTCGCTCCTTACCCTCGGAGATCACGACCTCGTCGATCGCGGCCGCCGAGATCGAGTGGATCGAGACGCGCCCACGTTCGAACGGGATCCGTGAGCGGCCCTCCTCGATGTCCAAAGCGTCCGCGACCCGAACAATCCCTGCCTCCAACGTCAGCGGCCTCCCCGTCTCCCGATGGGCCGTGATCGCCTGCAGCACCTCCACGACGACGACGCTCAACTCCGGCTCCTCGTAAATCCCGTCCAGGAGCTCGCGCGCCTTGGGCTCGGCCAGGAACAGGCTCCAGTCCTCGTGACGGTCGCGGTGAATCGCCATTCCGACGCAGTGCAGCAGCGCGCCGACCACGACGACGAGCTCCGCATCCTCGTTCTTCATGTCGTAGTCCTCGACCATTGCCGGCTGGATGCCGCGCTTGACGAGGATGCGGAGCAGCCGCAGCGCGATGTTGGCGACGATCTGGATGTGCACCCAGGAGTGGTCGTTGATCCCGAGCCGCTTGACGGCATTCACGTTCGCGACGTGCCACCAGGCCTTCAGCCCCTCGTCGGCGTTTACGCGCTCGAGCACCTTCCGCAGATTCGCGTTGCGCTGCGCGGGCACGTTGATCCGCATCTGCGCGGTCGCTTCGCGCGGCGTGAGAC
>JBKPNC010000117.1:0-16342 GCA_046732435.1 Actinomycetota bacterium | reverse complement strand
CGATGGCGCCGGCTCATTCGCCTCCTGGTGGCTCCGCAGCCCCCATTTCGAGGGGTTCGCCCTCGACGCGCACAACCTCTACGCGGAGACGCTCGGCGAGCTCGGCATCATCGGTTTCCTGCTGCTCGCAGGCATGTTCCTCACAGCCGCGGTCAGCGGCCTCGTGCGGGCAGTTGCTCGGATTGACGCGGCGCCCGCCCTGCTCGCGTCGTTCCTCGCGTACGCGCTCGGCGTGGCGGTGGACTGGATGTGGGAGTTGACCGCGGTGACGATCGTCGCCATCGTGCTCATCGCCCTGCTGACCGGCCCTGCAACGAAACGCCTGCGGCGCTACGCGGCCCGGGACGAGCCGCGACGCGGCGTGGCCATCGCGCTCGGAACGGCGGTGGCGGTGATCGGGATCTTCACCATCGGCGCCGAGGGCGTCGGGCTCGCCTCGCAGCTCAAGCTCAACGACAGCCAGAACGCGAGCGCGCGCGGCGATCTGGTCGCAGCCGCGAACGACGCGGCCGACGCGCGCAGCATCCAGCCGTGGTCGTCGGCGCCGTACCTCCAGCTCGCGCTCGTCGGCGAGCAGGCCGGCCAGCTCCGGCAGGCGGAGCACTGGATCGGACAGGCGATCGACCGCGACCAGGACGATTGGCAGCTCTGGGTGACGCAGGCGCGCATCCAGACCAAGCTCGGCGAGGCGACTGCGGCGGTCAGCAGCCTGCAGGAGTGCCGGCGCCTCTACCCGAGCTCCCAGATCTGCTCGTAGGCAGAGCGGCATTCGCGGGCCGCGTTGCGGAGCTCTCGGAGCCGGGCCGGATCGGTCGCGAGCTCTCGGAGCGCGCGTGCGAGCGCCTCCGCGTCGCCGGGCGGAACGAGGATCGCGCTGCCGAGCTCGGCGAGCTCCGGCAGCCCCCCGATCGCCGACATGATCGCCGGCACCCCGGCCGCAAGAGCCTCGAAGAAGACGAGTGGCGACGCCTCCGGGCCGATGGACGGGATGACGATGACGCTCGAGTCGGCGAGGAGCCGCGCCTTTTCCTCATCTCCTGAGTAGCCTGTATAGGCAACACCCGGCGTCGAACGCACGATGCCCTCCAGGGGGCCGTCCCCTGCGACGGTGACGGAAACGCCCGCTCGGGCGGCCGCTTCCAGCAGCGTTTCGATGCCTTTCGCGGGCACGAGGCGACCGAGGAACAGCGCCCGGAAGCCGTCAGGCGGATCGGTCTGGGCGGTGGCTTGCACGAACGGCCGTGCGATCTCTCCGCGCCGGCCGAGCCGGTCGCGAAGCCAGACGCTCGGGAAGCGCTCCCGCTCGAGGAGCGGTGTCTGGGCTCGCTTGGCGACCCGCGTCGCCCGACAGACCAGGCACGTCGCGGTTCGCTCCTCGCAGGGGCGACCGTCGCGCCGCGTCATCGTCGCGCGCTGGCAGAGGAGCGAGAGATCGTGGTGCGTGTGCACCACGCGGGCTCCGGCCAGGCGCGCCGCGAGCCAGACCGAAGGGGAGAGCCCGACGAGGTTGTGGGTGTGGACGACGGCCGGCCGGAGCCGCCGGAACGTGGCGAGGGCCTCGACGAACACGACCGGGTTGAACGGCAGCAGCGCGTGAAACGCGACTTTGGCCGTGGCGGACCGGGCCCCGGCGCGGGGATCGTGGAGGCGCCGCAGCCAGCCGCCGATGCGAGCCGTCTGGATGGCCTGGGGCTCCGGTGGCGGCGTCGCGCCCGTGTGGACGAAGACGACCCGATCCCGCTCGGCCAGCCGCCGCGCCTCGCTCCACGCGACGCGCTCGGCCCCACCGCGGAATTCCCACGGCGCGTACGCGGATACGACCGCCTGCAGGCGCCGCCTCAAAGGCGCCCTACTGGGCTAGCGGGCTTCTTCGGCGACGATTTCCTGGAGCCGCTCAACGAACCGCCGCTCGGAGAATTGCGAGGCGTGGGCCTGGAGGGCCTCGGCGCTCCAGTCCTCGTGCCGGAGCCGGTCGATCGCCGCCCGGATCTCGGCCGGGTCGGGCCGCTCGAAGAAGACGCCGGTCACGCCCTCGACGACCGTGTCGAGGAAGCCGCCCCAGCGAAGCACAGCGGCCGGCCGGCCGAGCGCGGCACCCTCGAGCGGCGTCAGGCCGTAATCCTCGAACGACGCGGCGACCACGCCGGCCGCGTTGTCATAGAGCCAGCGCAACTCGTCATCGGCGACTGCGCCGAGAAAACGGACGTTCTTCGGCGCATCGGCACGGAGCCGTCCCTCCTCGGGGCCGGTACCTACGACGGCGAGCCGCTCCTTCGGCAATCGCTCGAAGGCTTCCACCACGGCACCGACGTTCTTGTACGGCAGCAGGCGCGAGACGCACAGGAAGAATCCGGGCTCCAGGCCGTCCGGCTTCCGCTCGGGCCCGCGCGGCGGCAGCGGCAGCGGCGGGGGGACGATCTCTGCGTCGATCCCGTACGCGGCTCGGATCTGATCGCGGACGGCCGAGCTGTTCGCCAGGTAGCGATCGGCTCGCCTCGCCGCACGACGATCCCAACTCCGTAGCGGCGGGCTCAGCGTTGCAAGCGCCGCGCGCGGGAGCCAGGTGCCGTCGCCGTTGCCCAGGTACCGCTCGGGTTGGTAGAGCCAGCGCGCGGGCGCGTGGCAGTAGACCACCGTCCGGCCATCGGTCCGAATGCCGTGAGCCCAGCCGCTCGTGCTGCAGACGACGACGTCGGCGTCGACCTGCAGCGCGGAGAAGGCAGGCGCCAGAAGCGGGAAGGCGAGGCGGTGATGGCGGCGCAACACGCGAATCCGGTTGATCCGCAGCGGGCGGATATCCGCTGTGCGGAAACCCGGATACGTCGTCTTCGGCTCGTACAGGGACGTGTAGAGGGGCGCGGCCGGGAAGGCCCTGATCAAGGCGAGGACGACGCGCTCGGCGCCCCCGCGTTGGGTGAGGTAGTCGTGAACGAGCGCTACATCCATCTCATTCTTGCCGCAGCATGACGCGCCGGACCGCACGTCCTCGCGACGACCGCAGCGACAGGCAGTTTGCCCGAAAACCCTCGAACGTCAATCAACTCGTCGTCGTCGTCGCGAGCGGAGCGACGCCGTTCCCCGCCGCTGCCAGCACCTCGTCGTAGCCGGCCAGGACGTCGGCGACGTGGTTCTCGCGAGTGAAGCGCGCGGCGGCGACCTGCCGGCCCGCCGCGCCCATCGCCTGGCGCCGCCCCGGATCTCGGAGCAGGCGCGCCGCCTCTCGGCCCCAGCGCTCCGGCTCCTGCGGCGGCAGCAGCAACCCGGCGCCGGCCGAATCGAGAATCTCGCCGGGGCCGCCGACATTCGTCGCGACTACCGGCGTCTCCATGGCCATGGACTCGATCACGATCCTGCCGAAGGGCTCTTCCCACGACGGCACGAGTACGAGGTCGAGCGCCTGCAGGATGCTCGGGACGTCCCGACGGTCACCGAGGAGGTCAACGTGCTCTTCAATGCCGAGGTCGCGGACGAGGTCTCGAAGCGAGCCCTCGAAGACTTCGTTGTCGTAACGAATGGAACCGACGGTGAACTTCGCGTCCCCCACGACGAGCAGGCGGGCATTCACGGCCTCGCGGCGGACAGTGGCGAGGATGCGAATGGCGTCGTCCTGACCCTTCCAGGGGGTGATCTGGCTGACGACTCCGAGGGCGCAGACGTCGGGAGCCAGCCCGAGCGCGTCACGCGCCGCCTCGCGGTCGATCGCCGCCGGGTCGAACCGCTCGAGGTCGACGGCGTTGTAGACGACTCGAACCGGCGGACGCGCCTCGCCGTCCGCGAAGCGCTCTCCGGTGTACTGGGAGTTCGCGAAGATCTCGGCGACGCGCGGGCGGAGAAAGCCGCGGACGAGATCCGCCGTCCTCCCTGGCGGCATGCAGTCGCGTACGTGCACGATCGCCGGCGGACCGCCCATCGCCGACGCCAGCCCGGCGACGAGGCCGGATCGGATCGAGTTCGCGTGAACGAGGCGGGCGTCGTAGGCGTGGGCGAGGCGACGAAGATGCCCCGCAGCTGCGCCGATCTGGGCGAGCCCCCACGGCGTGTGCCACGGGTGCAGGCGGAAGCTGACGCCGATCACGGGTAGCGGCACGACCGGGATCGCGAGCAGGCGCACCTCCTCCGCGAGCTCGCCCTCGGGACACGCGACCACCGGGTCGACCTCGTAGGGGAGCGCCGAGAGCAGCTCGAGCAGCGACAGCTCGGCGCCGCTCATGCGGCTCGTGTGGTTGACGTAGAGAACCTTCACGAGCGGCTCCTCGTAAGCTTGGACGCGTCCTCTCCTCGCTGGATCGTTGTGGACGTCACGCGCAGCACGCGAGTCTTCTCCCTCCCGTGGGGATCATGCCTCGCCGGGTGGCCGGAGGCCAATCCCGGGTCGGTTAGAATTCTGCGCGCAAGTGCTTGTTTCCGCCTACGAGGCGCTTCCCGAACGGCGCGAGATCTGCGTCGCTGCCACGGATTTCTCCCGCGCCCAGACGTCCTTGGGGACGAGCGTGTCCTCCAGGGTCGCTGCGCCCGTCTCGTCCGCGGGCCGGTTCGGGTCGGCGCCTTGATCACGGAACTGTCCGCAGCCCGCTGACCAAGCGGATGCTCAGGCGGCTGCGTCACGGTTTAGCGGGACGCAGCCGCCTCGGCGAGTAGCACTCGCTCGACCTTCCTCGCGATCCTGGGCCAGCCGAATTGTTCGGCGCGCGCGCGTCCCGCTTGACCGAGTCGCTCCGCGCGCTCCGGGTCGAGAAGGAGCCCGCTGACCGCCTCGGCCACGCCCACGTGGTCGGTGGGATCCACGAGCTCGCCGGTGACTCCGTCGACCACGGCATCCTTTGCCCCCGCGACATTGCCCGCGACCACCGGCAGCCCATGCGCGCTCGCCTCCATGAAGACGATTCCGTAGCCCTCGCCGCCGGCGCCTCCGGCGGCGAGCCGGCTCGGCATCGCGAACACGTGCGCTCGGTCGAACCACATCGCATCCTTGGCGTAGGAGGTACTTCCGGCAAAGTGGACGTGCGGGGTAATGCCGAGGCTGGCGGCAAGGTCCTCGAGCGGCCGTCGAAGAGGACCCTCTCCGACCACGATCCAGCGGGCTTCCGGAACACGGGCCAGGATCAACGGCATCGCGCGCATGAGCACGTCGTGACCCTTGTAGCGCTGATGGAGGCGGCCGACCGTCACGAACGTCGGCGTCTCGGGGCGCCCGGCACCTGGACGGTCGGGGAGATCGACCCCCGGTGGAATCCTCCGCACTCGGCTGGAGCCGGCACCGAGCGCCTGTGCGAGGTCCCGTGCGTAGCGGCTGAGTGCGATGGTGACGTTCGCGGAACGGATTGCGAACCGCGCGAGCGCCGGCCGGGCTCGCATCTCGTCTGCGTAGACGTACTGGACGACCGGAATGCGGAGCGCGCGGCGCAGGACCGCGGCGGCGGGGCTCGTGACGATATGCCCGCTCAGCACCACGCTGGGACGGGTACGCAAGCCCTCCACGACGGACTGGGCGTTGAGCGCGACGATCGTGGACTGGTGGAACAGCGTGCCTCGCGTCCGACGGATGGTGAACGGCTGCTCACGATCGAAGGCCTGTGCGCCCGGCGCATCTGGAGTCACGACATACAGGCGCAGCCGAGGCGCGTGCGTCGCAAGGCGGTACATGATCATCTGGATGCCCCCGCGCGCCGGAGGGAAGTCGGGCGTCAGCATCAGAACGAGCGAATCGGTCATCTTCCTCATGATTGCTCGAGGACGGACCGCAGCAGCTCGCGATTCGACCGGGTCCACTCGCAGAGCTCGGCAATGCCCGCGCTGGTTTCCCTCGACGGCGTCCATACAAGCTCCGCGGAGGCCTTCGAGATGTCGCTGACATAGATCGGCTGATCGCCCACACGCGCCGGCGCGACCTCGTACTCGATTGGTCGGCCAAGCTCCCGCTCGAGCAGGCCAAGCGCCTCGAGCAGCGAGAGCGAACGGTCGGCGCCGCCACCGACGTTGTAGATGCGTCCGGCGACCCGGTCCGGGCTCTCGGCGATTCTCCACATCAGGTCAATCAGATCGTCGACGTGCAGTACGTCTCGCACCTGCTTGCCGGTGCCGAAGATCGTAATCGGCCTGCGCAGGACAGCAGCGATGCAGAACCACGCCAGCCAGCCCTGATCTTCGATTCCGAACTGGCGAGGGCCGTAGATGCACGACTGGCGCAAGACGACGGTGCGGAGCCCGAACACGCGGGCGTAGTCACGAACGTACTGGTCGGCGGCGCCCTTCGAGCAGCCGTAGGGCGAGTGGAAGTCGAGCGGCTGCTCCTCGTTCACGCCCGCGCGCCGGTTTCCGTAGGCGTAGCGAGTCTCGGCCTCAACCACCGGAACGCCCTCCATCGCCCCGTAGACCTTGTTCGTCGACGAATAGACGAGCACGGCGTTGCTCTGGAGCCGGCGCAACGCCTCGAGCACGTTGAGCGTGCCGAGTGCGTTCGCTTCGAAGTCGCCTCGTGGATCGGCGACCGAGGTCGTGACCGCCACCTGCCCAGCCAGGTGATAGAGGACGTCGGCCGGCGCAACGAGTTGCTCCAGCAGCTCGGAATCCGTGCGGACGTCGCCGACGACCAGCCGCACGCCTGGGTAGCTCTCGGAGAGCCACGAAACGTTCTCGGACGCACCCGGGCGCTGCAGGTTGTCCAGGATCGTGACCTGCTCGCCAGCGTCGAGGAGGCGCCTGGCGACGTTGATGCCAATGAAGCCGGCACCGCCGATCACCAGGTGATGCACCGGCCCTCCTCTCCGTTCGATCGCTGGCAGCGGGGGATCAGGACGGGAGCCTTCGGTCCAGCCAGGTGCCAAGGACGAAGATGGGCCAGATGACCTTGCTCCGGCCCGCCCCGCTTCGCAGATGCTCGTCGACGCGGCGCCGGACCTGGTTCCGCTGGAACGAACCATCCGTGTAGATGCGCTCTCTGCGAGGTGGCTCTTGAAGCGCGGGAGCAAGGGGTCCGCGTAGCCACTCAGCGGTCGGCGTTGGGAACGCAACCTTCGTGGGGGAGGAAGCCGCACCGGGCAGCACGCGGGTGAGCAGCCGGCGAAGGATGGCCCTCCCCCCTTAGTCCGAGACGCGGATGGCCGGCGGAATCGATGCCGCGAGCTCGTCTGTTAACAAACCCTCTTCGCCCTGGCCGCGATGCCGAAGCGCGCGGCTACTTCCGACCAGGTCGTTGCTATCGAGCGCGCTTGTTCGACAGATCTTGCACATCCCAAACGTCCCACCGAGTTTAGTGTGCCTGCTCGGATTGCTCAGAATTCCCGGGGCCTGGAAAGCGCTTCCACGCCCGGTCCGGGTGGACGCGTCCCTGACGAGCCCGAATTGCCGAAGCGCTGCGCCTTTATCCGCGCCGCAGAAATCGAGCTCGCAGCGTCCCGAATACCCGCGAGACCTTCGCGCTTGACCATGCTCGCGACTAGGTGAAGAGGCGCAAGCGTGGCGTATGCCGCAGCCTTCCACGGCCGTCGCTCCAGCCAGCGGTAACGCTTGTACGTCGCGTATAGACGCGATGCGTCGATGTACCGAGCGTTCTCGGCACGATCGACCTGAGAGGGTTGGTGATCGACGATGAGCTCCGGGACGAAGATGATGCGGTACCCGAGCGCCTCGGCCTGCCCGGCGATGTCGACTTCCTCGCTCCCGTAGACAAGCTCCTCGTCGAAGGCGGCCAGGCGAAAGACCTCGCGCGGGAAGACGGTGGCGTTAATGCAGATGCCGTGCAGGGTTCCGTCGCGCGGTCGTAGCTCTTGATGGCCCCAGAACGAGAGATTTCGGGGCGTGACGTCGATCCCGTCCTGGTACTCACGTCCTGTCACGATCGTCCTGCTCGGATGGCGGCGGAACTCGGCCTCGGCGGTGGAGAGGAAGCCTGGGCGTAGGCCCGCATCGTCGTCGAGGAACGCGACCGCGTGGACGGTCTCATCGAGCTGGCGGAGACAGTGGTTGCGGTTCGCGGCCAGCCCGCGACGCGGACCGCGGACCAGGCGCACCCGTGGATCCCCGCCGGTGACAGCCGCGTTCGCCTCGACGTGCTCATCCTCGCTGTCGTCCGACACGACGATCTGCACCAGGCGCTCGTCGGCGGGCTGAAGGGACGCCAAGGCCCGCGCTAAGCAATCGGGGCGGTTCCGTGTGCAGACGCACACCGCAAAGCGCATCGGGTCGTCGTCGGCCCGAAGCTCACCCATCCGGAACGCGCCGATCGGCCCATCCGATCATCAGCCAAGGCAGCCAGGCAACAGCGTAGAGACCGCCATTGAGCCACTGGAGCAGGACGACAAACGCAATCGCCAGGGCCATCAGGGCCAGAGTGTCTTGCCGTCGGAGTGCGACTCCATACAGCCGGCGTACCGCCAACACGAGCACCACCAGGTACACGAGTAGGCCCGGCAGGCCGAGCGCAACTCCGACGTTGGAAACGTCCGCCTCCGTCCCAGCCGCGACCGTCCCGCTGTATTTATGGGCTGCAATAGTGACGCTCGCGAGCCCGTACCCGAGCGGGTGGGCGAATGGGGACTTGAGGCCCCGGACGATCTCCGCGACGTGAACGCCGAGCGTTGACGCTTCGGGGTTGAGCGGGTCGCGGAAACCTTGAATCTGATGTCCGACGAGCACACCTATCGGGGTTGCTCCACCGGCACCGAACTGAGCCTCCTTGAGCACGAATGGCACGCAGAGGATTACCAGTACGATGACCGCCAGCGCCGTGGACAGCGGTACCCGTCGCCGCACGGCTAGCACGAACAGAAGACCGACGATCGCGGCCAGGAGGATTCCTCGCGACGCCTCGAGCAGGAGCGCGGCGAAGAGCAGCGTGACGGCGGGGATACGAAGTAGAAGCCGACGGGTGACGCCGCCGACGGCCCAGATCACCAGAGCAATCGCCAGGAAATAACCGTACTCGGCGGCGGAAGACGCAGAACCGAATGGACGCGTGACCAGGTTTCCCCCGCCGGCAGTGAAGACCCCGAGGGACGCGTAGTTGCGCTGTTGCTCCTGAATCCAAGCTGTGTCCCAGGAGGTGAAGCCGTAGACGGTCTGGCTGAGCCCGTACAGCGCGACGACGATCCCGAATGTGGCCACGAGCCTGAGGAAAGTTCGCAGCGTCTGGTCGTCGAGCGCCCGTCCGATGAAGAAGCCGAAGAGCGGAACCAGAACGAAAAGCAGCGACGCCGCCCCGGCGGCGAGGCTGCCTTGTAGCGGGTTGAGCGCGCCGAGTACGACCAGGAGTCCCAGCACGAACACTGCCTTCATAAGAGGCGTGGTCGAGCGGAACGCATCCCGGCGAATGGCAATCAGCGCGAGCAGCCCGAGGGCAAGGGGACCGACGACGAGGAGCGGATCCGCGGACCCCGATGTCCCGTACTCCGAGAAGATCCGTCGGAGCAGCCCGAGCGCGGCGAACCAGGGGACCAGCGCGTAGAGGAGACCGCGGGGCGATACCGCTGAGAGGCCGACCACTGCTACCCCGACTACCACCGCCGCCGTGAAACGGAGTGTGGTGGGGCCTGTCACCGCCCACCAGGCGACGCCAATCGACGCGACCATCGCGACGGCGAGCAGGAGTGCTCCCGCGACGTCCGGAGGGTGGACCGAGATGGAACCGGCAAGCTGCGGCCGCCAGCTACCCCTCATACCGAACGATCCAGTGCCTGCTCATAGACCTCTTCGTAGCGAGACGCCACTACTTGCCAATCGTAGGGCTCGCTGTATGCCCGGCCCCGTTCCTCGAGCTCGCGGCGACCGGCCGGGTCATCCAGCAGCTCCGCGAGAGTCCGTCCTAATTCTTCGGCCGGAACGATGACTCCTCCGCTGTCGGGCCGAACCATCTCGACGGCCCCGACGTTGGGAGTCGCGACCACAGCAGTTCCGCTCGCCATCGCCTCGATGTAAGGCACGCCGAAGCCCTCGTAACTGCTGGGAAGGGTGAAGACCCATGCCTCGCGGAACAGTCGAGCAACCGTCTCGTCGTCCACCTTGTAGTACGCCTGAACACCCTCTCCAACGACAGCCTCGTCTCCCACGAACCACAACTCGCAATCCGGGACTCGAGGGCGTACTTGCTCCTCGAAGGCCTTGAGCACAAGGTAGCCGCGTTTCCTGCCGCGCAGCGTGCCGACGAAGAGGATCGCTGGGACAGACGACTTCGGGCCGGGATGGAAGCGGCCGCGGTCGACGCCGCACGGGATCATGAAGTCGAGCCCACCGAGGGCACGGGAGGTGTTCTCGGAGATCCCAACCGTGACTGTCGACGTGTGCCTCGCCACACGCTCACCGGCGTAGAGCAGGCGCTGCGAGATCCGGCGCTTTAGCCGCTCGGCATGGCGCGCCTCCTCCCTCGCGGTGCCGTAGTACGTACGAACGATCGGGGTGCTCCTGCCGAACAGGAGGTAGTTATCGCCGTGGGCGTGCACGACGTCGAACGCTCTGTACCGTTGCGCCGCGAACGCGATTGGTGTGCCGACGAGGTGTCCGAGCTTGCTCGAGGAGAACCTTTGCGACAGCAACTTGAGGCGGCGGACCTCGTAAGGGGCGCCGTCGGGCGCCGGACTGAAGCTGAAGATCGTCACCTCGTGACCGCGGTGAGCGAGGACCTCGGCGAGGCGCGACACCTGATGAGGCACCCCACCGCCTCCCGTTGTCGGGAGGTCGGCGTTCAGCATGGCGATTCTCATCTCCTCGGCTGCAGCCGATCCTGCGCTCCGCCGCTCGAATCGAAGGTAATCGCGCCGACTCGCCGTCCACGAGCAACGTCGCCAATCGCCCTTACTTGTCCGGCGAGCGACGGGAGTAGGCGCCTTACTGTTCCTCCGTCTCCCCGCAGCAGAGCGTAAAGAGCTCGTGCGAGGCCAGGAGTGCCGCCATCTCCCATCAGCAGGCCGTAGACGACGCGTCGCCAGATGAGCTCTGAACGCACGCTGAGCAGGGAGAAGACCAGGTTATAGGCAGCGTCTCCGACCGCCAGACGAGATGGCACCCCACGCCGATCCTCATCGAACCTGGGGCCGGGAAAGTGATCGACGATAATCGACGGGTCGTACACGAGCTGCCAACCATTCCTGATCGCAGAAAGGCAGGCCACTAGCTCGTTGTGGACCTGGGCCCCGCTTCCGCGGAGTCCCGTGGGCAAGACAAGCGCCTCACGGCGGAAGGCCATGTTCACACCTTTCAGTGTGTCGACGCGGCGGGACGGGCCAACGCCGAGATGGTGATTACCGATCACCTTCCCCCATTTGGTGACGATGCCGACGACCGGCATCAGCCGCCGGTCCGGGTCCGTATGGACGACATCTCGCCCTCCGACAGCCCCAACCCGAGGATCCGCGAGTTGCTCCAAGAGCCGAGTGGTCCAGTCCGGACGCGGAACTGCGTCGTCGTCGACGAACGCTACTACGCTTCCCACCGCCTGTTTGACTCCCGCCGTCATCGCCGCCACCTGACCCGGCTCGGCTACCGAAACCCCCCTGAGACCGTCAATCGAGACGCCGTGAACTGCCTCGAACGTCTCGAAATCCCCCTCACGAGACACGACCACAACCTCGTCTGCGGGTCGCAGCTGAGCCGCCAACCCAGCCAGGCAACGACGAAGTTGCTCGGGCCGCCGGTAAGAGGGCACGACGACGGACAGCGTGATACCTGTGGCCCTCATCCTCGACAGATTGCCGGACGCTCAGCGCACACTACCAAGGGCGCGCCGGGGCGCTGTGCCCGGCACGCTTACGTTGGAATCCTCGATCGAGTTCGTTCGGAGCCCGAGTGACGGCTTCTAGCCAAGAACCAGCTGTCTCCGTGATCGTTCCGTATTTTGACGGCGCGCCGTTCATCCGGGAGTGTGTCGAAAGCGTTCTCGGCCAGACGATCTCGAGAGTCGACCTGATCGTCGTCGACGACTGCTCGCCTCGGGAGGCCTCGCGGTTCCTCGAGTCCGTCTCAGCCCATCTGCGGCTGGTTCGGCTCGATCGACGAATGGGCGTCTCTGAGGCGCGGAACCACGGCGCGCGCATCGCGGAAGCCGAGGTGCTCGCGTTCCTCGACCAGGATGACTCGTGGCCCCCGGAACTCGTCGAGGTGATTCTGCCGAACGTGCGTCCAGGCACCGCGTATTGCTACGACAACGAGATCACGTCCGAGGGAGGCCGCCCAACCGGAGAGACGCTCTTTGGGCAGAAGCCTCACTGGTCTTGCCGCTCTCTGGCACGCCGGAACATGCACCTCTACTTCGCGGATGCGCCGATCCTCAAGGGGTTTGTCCACCGTGAGGACTTCGAGCGCGTCGGCGGTTTCGATTCGCGGTTCGACGGCGTCGAGGACTTTCACTTCTTCGTCAAGCTCCTGGTGGCGGGGACGCGACTCGAGCTTCTGGACGAGCCGCGCGGCTTCTATCGGTACACGAAAGGCTCGGTGACGTCACAGACCTCGATGAGTCCGCGAGGCATCGATCTGTGGCTGCGGATCTTCGAGGCGATGCCGCGCGAGCTTGGCCTTCCTCCTCAAGCCGCCAAAGCCTGCGCCCGCCTGCGCCGTTACTGGTTGGCGCGGGAGGCCGAGCACCTCCTCGTCTCCCGGATACGGGAGAGGCACCTCTCCTCGCTGGCATCTCCGGCATTGATGCGGCGCCTCGTCGAGTCTTCGCCCGGCATCGTGCGCCTGCAGGCGGCCAAACTCCGCCGCCGCGCCCTGTGACGGCTCGGGCGACGCCGATGAGCCTGAGCACCAGGTTGCCGTCGGGTGAAGGCGGACTCCACCTAGCCCTGATACACGGATGGGTCCCGCCATTCGAGCGTTTCGTAGGAACCGTCCGCTACCTCGGAGGGCTAGCGAAGGGTCTGTCCGAGTCCGGTCATCGCGTCACTGTGACAATGCGCGACGAAGCCGCCCCTCGTGTCGACCGGTTGGGGAAGCCCACCGTCCAACGTGTCGCTGTCCCGCACCTGGTCGGGAGAGGCCGCATAGCCGAGGCGGCAGATCCCGCGCTTGCGAGCCGCGTCTACCCCCGCGCCATGCGAGATCTCCACGCGCGAGACACGGTGGACCTCGCCGAGTACTCGAACTACGTCGGCGACGGCACGGCGCACGCCAGCGACGGCGAGACAGGGCTGCTGGGTCCTGCCGGCGAGGCCAGAGCGCTCACCCGGGCCATGCTGAAGCTGGCGCAGAGCGCTGAGTTCCGGCTGCGGTTGGGTACGGCAGGGTTGGGCGGATGGCACGCGGAATTCACTGAAGAGCGGCTCTGCGAACAGACAACCGACGCCTACAAGGCGCTTCGCGCCGGCCGTCCGGTGCGGGTGCTGGAGGGTGGTTCCGCGTGAGCGACGGCGCATTAGGGCCGGATTCAGCGCCAACCGCCGAAGGTCGGCGGGACGCGACTAGCCCGAGCCTCGGCGGTCGACCGCAACCTCGGTCGCTGACGCGCATTATCGGTGGCTTCTCCGCGATCAACGCCCTTTTCATGGTTGCGGGAATCGTGAGCGGACCGCTGCAGGCACGGGCGCTCGGACCGTCCGGACGAGGTGCGCTGGCTGCAATCACTGTGCCGCTCACGATCGCTCCTCTGCTCATAGGGCTCGGGCTGGGCGCGTACGCCTCGCGTATATCGGCCCGTGGCGCGCAACTGGCTGTGGTGATCGGAACTACCGGGACTCTCCTCGTGGGCATCGGGGCCGTCGTGGCCGGCCTCTCGGGCCAGCTGGCCAGCCTCTTTTCAGGCGGGCGCGAGACGGTTTATCTCTATCTCGTCATCGGATTCGCGCTCATGCCTTTCTCGCTCTTCACCTACCTGCTCTGGAGCGTGAATCAGGGGCTCGAGCGCTGGCGGCCAATCGCGATAAACCGCCTGATGCCGCCACTTCTTGGTACCGCTGTGCTCGTCGTCCTCTTCGTCCTGAACCGGCTGACTGTCGGCACGGCCGCCGTCATTTTTCTTGGGACGTCGATCGCCGCCCAGGTGCCGCTGTTCGGGGTCATGCGAGGGATGTCCCGACCCGTCTTCGACCGCCAAGTGGCGCGCGAGGCGCTGACGTTCGGACTGCCGGCGTGGGTTGCGCTACTCGGCGGCTACGCGAACCTCCGCCTCGATCAGCTGCTGATGATCCGGCTGACGAGCAGCAAGGAGCTCGGTTTCTATGCGGTTGCCACGACACTCGCGTCGTTTTCCTTCATCCTCACTGCATCGCTGCAGACCGTGATCGTCGCCCGTACGGCACGAGGCGATCAAGAGCTCGCTCAGCGCGCGACACGTTTGACCATGGTGGTCGTTGGAGCGGCAACCGTCGTCGCCGCCGCGTTGACGCCGATCGTGCTGCCTGCGCTGTTCGGTCAGGACTTCCAGCCGGCAGTTTCGATGGCGCTGATCTTGCTGGCCGCGGGCGTGCCCTTCGCCGGCGCGCAGGTCCTCGCGGCCGTTCTGACCGCTTGGGGCAACCCGCGAGCTCCGGCGAACGCGCAGCTCGGCGCACTCGTAATCACCGTTCCTGGGCTCTTGCTGCTCATTCCGCCTCTCGGCGGTCGGGGCGCGGCGCTCGTGAGTCTCGGCGCCTATTCGGTCAGTTTTGTCGTCCAAGTCTTCGCCGCTCGCCGCATCATCGGCGGGGGGTTTCGAGCCTACCTGGCTCCGGTGCCGTCGGACGTGCGCTGGGTCCGCGAGCGCTTTCTGCGCCGTAAGCCGAGATTGGCCTAGAACGTGACCAGGCCGATCCCGTAGCCGCCCTGGTCACCCGAGCAAACGACTTCCTCTGTCTCGTGAGCGCATCTCAGTTCCTGTCAGAAGGCCCTACACCTCCACCTTCTCGACCGGCCCCGGCACGATGTCGTGGAACGCAATCAGGCCTCCAGCGCGCACGAGCGGCGACCACAGCTCGAAATCCCGTCGAACGCCCTGAGGGCTGTGATCGCCGTCGATGAACACGAGATCGAGCGGCCTCCCGTGAAGCCTCCCGTGAAGGTACCGAAGGACGCGCTCCTTGGTGGTGGCCAGCTGGGAATTTGCACGGAGAGTCACGATTCGTTGCGAGTCTGAAGCGAAGCTCTCGTAGAGCGCTCGGCGCGTTCGGTGGTATCCGCCTCCGAAGAGCCCGCCCGGGACGTCGAGCGAGACGATCACCGCGTCGGGCGCGGCGCTGCGGGCGAGCAGACAGAGGGTGCCGCCTTTGGCCGTGCCGGTCTCGAGTACAGCGTGTGGCCGACCACGCTCGAGCCGAACCAGCAGAGCATCGATCTCCTCGGGGACCTGAACCGAGAGCAGCCGAACCCTTCCGATCTGGACAGCGCGAGTGAGCGATCAACCGCCTCCCACCGGTCAACCCCAGGTTGCGCTGGACGTGAGCGCGAGCCCGCCGGACGTCGCGCCACTCGAGCGGGTAAACCGCGAGCTCGCGGGCCGTCTGCCCGGCAAGGCGTCCCGCACCGCCGAAGCCTTCCTCTCGAAGGATCTCGGCGCCGCGCTGAAGGACCCTCAAGCCGCTCGAGTTTCGATTAGCGACCGTCCCCGTCGCCGTGGATGACGAGCGGGACCGTCTCCAGGATCAGCTTGAAGTCGCCGCCGTACGACCAATTCGTCACGTACGCGTAGTCGAGGCGGATCATCTCCTCGAACTCGACATGGCTGTGGCCGTGGACCTGCCAGATGCCGGTCATGCCCGGGCGCACGCGGAGGCGGCGTCGCGCCCACTCGGGGACGTGCTCGTCCTCCTCGGGGATTAGCGGCCGCGGGCCGACGAGGCTCATCTGGCCCTTGAGGACGTTGATGAGCTGTGGCAGCTCGTCGAGGAAGTAGCGGCGGAGAAAGCGGCCGAACGGCGTCACCCGCGGGTCGTCGAGGATCTTGAACATCCGCGGATCGCCGCCGTTCCGGGCATGGACGTTCAGGTGTGCGTACTCGCCCTTCCGCTCGTCGGCGTCCAACCGCATCGTGCGGAACTTGACGATGTAGAACGGCTGGTCATTGGCGCCGATCCTCGACTGCCGGAAGAGGACCGGGCCGCGCGACGAGAGCTTGACGCCGATGGCGATCGCCAGCAGGAGCGGGGACAGGACGACCAGCCCGAGGGCCGCGACGACCACATCCGTCCCGCGCTTGATCGCGCGCAGGGAGCGCCGTGCCTCGATCGGCGATGGGTCTCGCTGGGACGACCCATTCGCTGAGACTGCCGCCTCTGTCATCTCGTAACGCCTCTCACCGCAGTCACCGCCGTCTCGCGCCCCCACGAGGTGGCCGCAGAGTACACGCCCTGGGCGTGAGTTATGCACAACGGCTGCCCCTCCGTCAAGTTGGCGCTCCGGTTACACGACCCGCTGGCGCTCGCCTCGCTTCGAGCCTCGGCGATAG
>JBKPNC010000116.1:0-23754 GCA_046732435.1 Actinomycetota bacterium | reverse complement strand
CTCGTGCTGGCCGCGGCGGATCCCGCGCAGCCGTACGGCGCCTCGCTGCCGTGGCCGAAGCGCGCGGGTGCCAGGGCGGCGCGCGTGGCGGGCGCCTACGTCGTTCTCCTCGGCGGCGATGCCGTCCTTTTCGTCGAGCGCGGCGGGCGAACACTCGTGCCGCTTCGCGATCCGGACGAGCAGTGGCTCCGCCCGGCCCTTGCCGCGCTGGTCGAGCACGTGAAGGGCCGTCGAGGGCGCAGGCTTGCCGTGGAGCGCTTCGACGGCGAGCCCGTCACCGAGTCGGAGGTGCTGCCGCTCCTCGTCGAGTTCGGCTTCCTCGCCGGACCCCGCCGGGCCGTCCTTCGCCCCTGATCATCGACGCTCGAGAGGCATACTCGCCGGGTGCCGAGACCCGGTCCCGAGGAACTCGTCAGGGCCTGCCGCGCCGCCGGAGTGACGGACGGCGCCGTGCTCGCGGCGGTGGCCGCGGTTCCCCGCGCCGAGTTCGTCCCGCTCGACACCCGGGGGCGGGCGTATGCCGACACGCCGCTTCCGATCCCTCACGGCCAGGTGACGACCCAGCCCTCGCTCGTCGCACGGATGATCGAGGCGCTCTCGCTTCGCGGCGGCGAGCGGGTCCTCGAGGTGGGGACGGGGTTCGGCTGGCAAACGGCGCTCCTCGGCCGGCTTGCCGGCGAGGTCTGGAGCGTCGAGCGCTTCGCGGACGTGGCCGCGACCGCGACCGCCCACCTCGCCGGGTGCGCGAACGTCCACGTCGTGGTCGGCGACGGCAGCACGGGACTTCGCGAGCATGCGCCCTTTGACGCGGTCCTCGTTGCCGCCGCGTACCCCACGGTCCCACAACCACTCGCCGACCAGCTCGCGACAGGAGGGCGCCTCGTCCAACCGTTGGGCAACGGGGGAGCCGAAGAGGTCCTGGCCTTCGAGAAGCTCGGTGGAGAGCTGGTCCCTCGCGGTCGCGTGTGCTCCGCGCACTTCGTCCGTCTGTACGGGCGGCACGGCTTCCGCGAGGCGAGTTGAGGCTCGCGCTCGCGGGCGACACCATGCTCGGCCGCGGCGTCGCCGAGCGCCTTTCCGTGGCGCCGGCGACCGCTCTGGTCTCGCCCGAGGTGACCGACGCCTTTCGCGAGGCGGACGCGGCCGTTCTCAACCTCGAATGCTGCATCTCGGAGCGAGGAGCGCGCTGGCCCGCCCCGGGCAAGCCGTTCTTCTTCCGGGCCCCACCCGGAGCCGTCGACCTGCTGACCCACCTCGGCGTCCGCTGCGTCACGCTCGGGAACAACCACGCTCTCGACTACGGCGTCGACGCCCTGCTTGACACGTTGACGGCGTTGGACGCAGCCGGAGTCGCGTGGGTGGGAGCCGGCCGCGATCTCGAGCGGGCACGCGCCCCCGTCGCGCTCGAGGTCGGCGGTTCGCGGCTCGCCGTGTTCGGCGCTACCGATCACCCGCTCGACTTCGCGGCAACGCCGGACGCGCCCGGAGTCGCCCTCCTCGACCACGAGCAGCCGCGTTGGCTTGTCGACGCAGTCGGAAAGGTCGGCAACGTCCGCGCGGACGCCGTCCTCGTCACGCCGCACTGGGGCCCGAACATGGTCGACGGCCCGATTCCTCAGGTGCGGCGAACCGCTGAGCGGCTTGTCGCGGCCGGCGCGACGCTCGTCGCGGGCCATTCGGCCCATGTCTTCCACGGCGTGTCGGGACGCGTTCTCTTCGACCTCGGCGACTTCCTCGACGACTACCGAGTCGACCCGGTGCTTCGCAACGATCTCGGGATCCTCGCGCTCGTGGACCTCGGCCCGGACGGTCCACGCCGGCTCGAGGTCGTCCCGCTGAAGCTCGACTTCGCGTACACGCGCCTCGCGGCGGGTGCGGATGCCCGCTGGATCGAGCAGCGGTTCAGCTCGGCCTGTGCGCAACTCGGCACGGGCGTCGAAACCGCCGATGGGCGGCTCGTGGTCGAGCTCGGCGACTAATTGGCGAGCCTGCGCTACGGCAGGCCCGCACTACGGCAGCGTCGGCAGTGCGCCTGGGTGGTGCCGGCGCCACGTCGCTGCCGCCAGCAGGCCGACGGCGATCGTGGGCACGATGGTCAGCACCCGGTAGACGAGGACGGCGGCGACGGACGCCGCGCGGGCTCCGCCGAAGCCGACGAGAAGGCTCGTCAGCACGAGCTCGACGACGCCGATGCCTCCCGGCGTGATCGCCAGGGCGCCGAGTAGACGGACGAGTGACCAGGCCGCGAACGCTTCGACCCCGTTGACCTGGCTGTCCGGAACGCCGAGCACGCGAAGCGACACGAGCAACACGGCGAAGAGGGTGAGCTGCTGGACAATCGTCGTGAGCGTCAGGGCGTGCCACCGGCGGCGAAGCAAGCCGAGCGCCCGCGCGCGGAAGGCGACAAACGAATCGCCGGCCCACGTCACCGGCGCTCGGCGAACGAGCGCGAGCGCCCGGGAGACAACGCGTGCTGCCACGTCTCCGGACCACGCAGCAAGGCGCGCGCTGCTGAGCGCTCCGGTGAGCGTTGCGAGGGCGACGGCGAAGGCGGCCAGCCCGAGCAGCCCCGCCGACTCGACGCCGGCCTGCCGGCCGCCGGTCAGCGCCAGCAGCGCGAGCCCGACCGCCGGAAATCCGAGCAGGGCGAACTGCAACCAGACGCCCGTTACGGCGACGGCGAGCGTCGCCGCGGCGGCGGTAAAACCCCACCCGCGCAGCATCGCGAACGACGTCGCCATCCCCACCGCCGGCCCGCCCGGCAAGACGTAGGACGAGGCCGCCGACGCCTGGGTAACCACGAATGCCTGCCGGAAGCGGAGGTGCGGGAGCGCCGCCATCATCGGCGGCGCGTAGGCGAGCACGCTGACGAGCGTCGCAGCGCCGAGCGCGAGGATCTCTTGCCAACCGAGCGTGGTGATTCGCCCCCACACCTGGCTGTAATCGGCGATCCGCGGCAGGATGAACGCGAACGTCGCGACCACGATCGTGATGCCGAGAAGGGCGCCGGCGCCGTGGCGGATCAGCCGCCGACGGCCGACCGTCGCGCCTCCGCGCCGCGGTTCCACTCGAATCAGCTCGTAGGCGAGCGTCACCTCGACGAGGCCGATCGCTGCGCCGAGCAGCGACGCGCCGATCGGCGCTGCGACGAGCGTGCCGATCTGCGTCCGTGCATGCAGAAGCTCCTCGAGCTCCTGCAGGATCGCCTCCTCGAGGATCACGGGCAATGTGACGAGGGCGAAGACGAGCCACGGCCGCCCGAGGACGAGGCGTGCCGATCGTCGAAACCCGTCCGCGACGTCGCGCTTCTCGATCGTCACCATCGGCCCGACGAGCGCGAGCAGCGTGAAGGCGACGATCCCCGGAACCACGAGGGCCGAGTAGCCGATGAAGACGACCGCTCCGAGGACAAGGTCAGCGATGACGAGGCGCTGGATCGGGAGGTCGCGCAGGAGCGCGACGATGCTCGGACGCTCCGCGCCGTACCCATGGGCTCCGACCGTCCGCTCGAGTCCTCCGGCGTAGAGTGAGGAGCCCCAGATCGTCGCGGTCGTCGCCGGAAGGAGCGCGATCGCGATCATGCCCTCGACGTGGGTGCCTTCCGACCGGATGTAGTCGGCGACCAGCTCTGCTCCCGCCTCGATGGCCGCAAACGGGGCGAAGACGATGACCGCGACCGCGAACACGCGCAACGGCTCCGCGCGCGCGACTGCGAACGCAGACCTCAGCACGCGCCAGGCATCGAGGCGCGCGGGAGGAGCGACCCCAACGGAGACGGCGTCCGTCATGGACCCATCGTCCTACCACGGATCGCCGAGCGGTAGGTGAGTCGGCGACGTAGGACGTCGAGCCGGCGGCGCGAATAGACGCTTGCCGATGCCGGGCGTCGCGACGCCCGGGCGAGTCTCATCGACCGAAAGGAGGACTCATGTCGTCAGCGACCCCCACCGTCCGCGAGGAGGGATCGGGGTGGATCGCCTTCGCGGGCGTGATGCTGATCCTCGCAGGTGCGATCGACTTCTTCGACGGGATCCGTGCGATCGGGGCGAACACCACGTCGTTCGACACGATCTTCTGGGACAACAACCTCGAGGCGTGGGGTTGGTTCTACCTGATCGTCGGGATCATCCTGATGGTCACCGGGTTCTTCGTCTTCCAGCGCGCCCCGTGGGCCGTGACGGTCGGCATCATCGCGGCGACGGTCAGCGCCGTGTTCCACATGTGGTGGATCTTCGCGTACCCGATCGTCAGCCTGATCCTCGTGCTGATCGATCTGCTCGTGATCTACGGCCTCGTCGTGTACGGGTCCGACGAAGGGGGCGCCTACTGAGGGCGCACGAGCGCGCACGCGCCGTTCGACACCCCGGCGGGCACCGGGGAACTGAAGGCCGGGCCGATCCGAGACGATGTCCCGGTGACGAGGGTCGACGCGCTCCGGGAACGGGTGCGAAGCCTGATGCCGCAGGCCCGGCGCGACCTCGGCGAGCTGGTCGCCTGCCGTTCCGTCGCCGACGAGCGGCAATTCCCACGAGAGGAGTGCGAGCGCGCCGCTCGCTGGGTCCTCGACCCGCTCGGTGCGGTCGGCTTGCGCGAGCGCCGGGCGTACGAGATGCCGGACGGAAGCAAGGCGGTCTACGGGACCGTCGCCGGTCCGCCGGGTGCCCCGACCGTCCTGCTGTACTCGCACTACGACGTCCAGCCTGCGCTCAACGAGGAGGCGTGGGAGACGCCGCCCTGGCGGCTGACGGAACGGGGCGGGCGCTCGTATGGGCGGTGGCATCGCCCGGCCGGCACACGAGGCCATGAGGACGGCCATGCAGCAGGCCTACCGCCGCGAGCCGACCACCGCGGGACAGGAAGGGTCGATCCCCCTCTGCAGCGTCCTCCAGAAGACGTACCCGGAGGCCGAGATCCTGCTCATCGGAGTGGAGGAGCCCGGCTGCCACATCCACGCGGCCAACGAGAGCGTCGATCCGACGGAGCTCGAGCAGTTGGCCCTCGTGGAGGCGCTCTTCCTCGAGAAGTACGCGAAGATGCACTCTTCAGCGACCGACGGAGGTGCCAGGCGATGACGCTCGACCACCACGACCACGAGCACGGTCCGGGCTGCGGTCACACGGCAATCAGGCACGGCGATCACGTGGACTACCTCCACGACGGCGAGCTGCATCACCACGGCGCCGGCGGCGTCGAGTTGCACACGCTCGAGGTCGGCGCCGCGAACCAGGCCGGTTGTACGTCGGATCATGCGTGTGGGGATCACGAGGCAGGGCACGCGCACGGACCCGGCTGCGGACACGAGTCGGTGCCGCACGGCGATCACGTGGACTACCTCGTCGGTGGCCATCTCCACCGTCCGCACGGCGACCACTGCGACCACCACGGCGAGGTCGCGCTCGCATCTGCCTGATCCTCGAGCCCGCAGCGCGTGAGCTCGGAGCTGCGGCGGTCCTCGACGCCGTCGTCGCCGCGCCCCGGAGCGGGGCGAGTCGCCTCGTCTACGGCAGCCTGCGGCGGCTGCGCTCGGGCTAACCCTAGTACTCCTCCTCTTCCTCGACCGTCCGCCCGCGAGTCTCGACCTGGTCGGACGGGGTCGTCCACTCCTCCTCGACCGTCCGCCCCCGCGGCTCGACGTCGACTGCCTCCGGCTCTGCGCGCGACGTCAGCACGTGGTGGATGAAGACGTCGTAGAGGATGGCGCCAATGACCGCCCCGACAATGGGCGCGACGATCGGGATCCAGAAGTAGTTGTCGACGTTCCCGTAGTTGCCGGGGAGCGCGATCTTGCCTCAGCCCGCGAACCAAGCGAACAGGCGCGGCCCGAAGTCGCGCGCCGGGTTGTTCGCGTAGCCGCTGTTGGCGCCGTACGACCTGCCGATCGCCGCGACGATCAGCCCGACGATGAACGGCGCGAGATTGGCCTTGGGCGGCTGGTTGAGCGTGTCGATGATCGCGAACACGAGCAGGACGAGAAACGCCGTGCCGATCGCCTCGTCGATGAACGGCCCCGCCCAGCTGTGGAAGTACGGGGCCGGGAAGGTGGCGAAGATGCTGTACGACGCGATCGAGCTGGTCTGGCCGCGCACCGCGTGCGACGCCTTGTCGTAGGCATGGATGGCGTCCTTGTAGTTCCAGTACACGAGCGCCGCGGCGGTGAAGGCGCCGAGGAACTGCGCCGCGATGTAGTGCGGCGTCTTCGACCAGGGAAACTTGCGTCGAACCGCGAGCGAGATCGTCACGACCGGGTTGATGTGCGCACCGCTGATGCCGCCCGCGACGTACACGCCCATCGCGACCGCGATCGCCCAGCCCCACGTGATCAACAACCAGTCGCCCGCGGCGAGGAAGATCGTCGTCGGCGTCTGGGCGCGACCCGAGGAGTTCAGCGCGGCGACGGCCATCGCCACGACGCCGTCACCGAAGGCGATCAGGACGAAGGTGCCCATGTACTCGGACAGGAACTCGCCCCAGACCGTCGTTCGCCAGGCCGCGCGGGGCCCGAACATCGTCTTCCAGATCGGAGTGGGCCGCTCAGCTACTGCAGCCATTTCGTGCGTCCTTCATCTGCTGCCGAGCGTTCGCCTGCCCTTCCCAAGTCGCTCGGTTTCCCCACGAATCTCTTCGTAAACCGATCTAAGCCCGCGAGGAGGCAGCCCACGTTTGCTTGAGGACCCTCCGGGTAGGGTAGAGGCGGGAAATATCGTGCTACGAACCGAACGCTGGAGGTTGGCATGAGGATCGGAGAACCACTCCGCGACTACGTGGTCGAGCCGGTCGAGGAGCCCGTCTCGCGCCTGGAGCCCGACGACGAGGAGCCCCAGGAGACACCCGCCGAGGAGCCGGAGCCCGTGCCGGCCGCATGAACGCGGCACCCGACTACATCGAGCCGGTAGTCGGGTGGCGAACATGGACGGTCGCGGAATCCGACCAGCGGCTCCGCCTGCGGAGCGTGATGTTCGAGTCGTTCTGGGCGCCCGGCCGTCCCTTCGCCGCTGACTGCCGCAACCGCCCTCACCCGCTGCGCCGCCTGTTGCGCCGCACGTCCGAGGCGCACGCGCCCCCGGGCGCGTCGTGCAGCTGCGGCATCTATGCGGCGAAGAGCGTCGCCGAGGCTGTGCGCTACGTGAACAGCTTCGGCCCGCGCCGTCGCTATGTCGTCCACCGGGTGCTCGGCCGTGTCTCCCTCTGGGGCGCCGTGCGCGAGTACACAGAGGGCTGGCGCGCCTCGCGCGGGTATCCCCTCGAGGTGTTCGTGCCGACCTTCGGCCCGATCGGGTCACCGGGCGCAGAGGCGGTCGCGCTGGAGCTCTCCGTCTACGGCGTCCCGGTCGAGATCGTCGAGAGCGACGACATCGACGAGCTCGTCCACGCACTGCCGGCCGAGCCGGGGCTACGCGCCGCCGCCTGACGACTGCTTCGGGGGCGCCGGGCGCCCACCGGACGCCCGGCGCCCCGAAACGGCTAGCCGATCGAGGCGCCCGCGGCCTCGGGCTCCAGCCGCAGGTCCTCGCGCTTGAGCATCACGATCGTGGTCAGGACCCCCAGCAGCGCGATGCCCATGGCGACCCAGAACGCGATGCTGAAGCCGTCCGTCAGCGCCTTGTCGGGCGACACGCCGTCGTGGAGGAGGTTTTTCGTGTGCGTCGTCGCCACCGTCGTCAAGAGGGCGAGCCCGAGCGCGCCGCCGATCTGCTGCGATGTATTGATCAGGCCCGAGGCGAGCCCGGCCTCCTTCCCCGTGGCTCCGGACAGCGCGGCGATCGAGACGGGCACGAAGGAGAACCCGAGGCCGACGCCGATCAGCAGGAAGCCGGGCAGGAGGTCGCTGACGTAGGAACCGTCCGCCGATACCTGTGTCAGCGTCAGCAGGCCGGCCGCGAGTAGGCCCATGCCGGCGGCGAGGGCCGGCTTGACGCCGATGCGGGTGACGAGCGCCTGCGCGACGCCGGACGCCACGACCGCGGTGAGCGCGACGGCGAGATAGCCGACTCCCGTCTGGATGGCGGAGAAGCCGAGCACCTGCTGCATGTAGAGCGAGAGCAGGAAGAACATCCCGAAGATCGTCGTGCCGAGGATGAAACCGACCGTGTTGGCGCCGGTCAGCGTCCGCCGCTTGAAGATGTGTAGTGGCACGAGCGGCGACCGCGTCCGCATCTCGATCACGAAGAACGCGGCCATCAGCACCGCTGAGGCGACGAGCACGCCGATCGTCCGCGGGGCACCCCAGCCGACGTTTGTCGTCTCCGTGAGCGCGTAGACGAACAGCATCAGGCTCGCGGTGACGGCGACGGCGCCGGCCGCGTCGAACTGGCGCGCCAGCCCGTCGGCGCGGCTCTCCCGTACGAAACGGGGCACGAAGAAGAGCGCCGCGATGCCGATCGGGACGTTGACGAAGAAGATCCACGACCAGCTCAGGTACTCGGTGAGAACGCCGCCGAGAATGACGCCGATCGCGGCGCCCGAGCCGGCGATGCCGCCGAGCACGCCGAGTGCCTTGTTCCGGTCGGCACCTTCCGCGAAGGTGACGGTCGTGATCGAGTAGACGGACGGCGACAGCACCGCGCCGGCCGCGCCCTGCAGTGCCCGGAACGCGATCAGCATCCCCGAGGAGGTCGAGAGCCCGCACAGGAGCGAGAAGAGCGCGAACAGCCCCAGCCCCGCCATGAACACGCGTCGGCGCCCGAGCAAATCGCCGGCGCGTCCCCCGAGCAGCAGAAAGCCGCCGAACGTGAGCGAGTAGCCGCTGACGACCCACTGAAGGTTCTCGATCGAGAAGTCGAGGTCCTTCTGGATCGACGGCAGCGCGACGTTCACGATCGAGATGTCGAGAACGACCATGAGGTAGGCGACGCCGAGCACGGCGAGCGCCTTCCATCGTCTCGGATCAGGGGCTGTAATCGCGTTCATACGGACTCCTTCGCACTCGGTTACTTCGGTCTCCAACGAGGCTCGAGACACACGCATTCCCTCCCGTGTGACGCAACGGAACACACGCTACGCTCGCGGCGATGCCAGAGGGCGACTCCCTCCACCGCGCGGCGCGGCGGCTCCAGGCTCTGGTGGGCGAGCGCGTCGAGGCCGAGAGCCCGCATCCGCGTGGAGCTGCGACCGGCGTCGCGGAGCAGATCGACGGCCGCCGCCTCGTTTCCGTCGAGGCGGTGGGCAAGAACCTGCTCCTCGGCTTCGAGGGCGGCGTCGTGCTCCGAAGCCATCTGCGCATGCGGGGTCGGTGGCGGGTCGTACCGCGAGGAGCGCCGGTCTTCGGGCGGCCCTGGCTCGTCCTCCGCGGCGCTGAGCGGCAGGCGGTGCTCTGGAACGGGCCCGTGCTCGAGCTCAACGCGCGCGCGACGCGGCGCCTCGGGCCCGACGTGCTCGCCCCCGATCCGGATCTCGACCGCATGCGTTCGAACCTTCGCCGCGAGCCCTCGCGTGAGATCGGCGACGCCCTTCTCGACCAGCGACACGTGGCCGGGATCGGGAATATGTGGAAGGTGGAGGCGCTCTGGCATGCGGGCGTCTCGCCCTGGCGCCGCGTCGCCTCGCTCTCGGACGATGAGCTCCGGCTTGTGCTCGAGCAGGCCGTCCGGCTCATGGGCGGCTCCGTCGACGGCGTTCGCGAGCCACGTGCGATCTACCGGCGTCCGGTCTGTCCGCGTTGCGGCGGACGGATCCTCGCGCGCGGCCAGGGAGACGCCAACCGGAGGTCGTACTGGTGTCGCGCGTGCCAGCCGGACGCCGCGGAGTAGCGTCGCTCGCTCCGGCATGGCGAAGCAGCTGTCCACCACCGAGTACGCGGTGCTCGGGCTGCTGACGTTCGGCGAGCGCTCGGGGTACGAGCTCGACGCGCTCGCGAGACGGACGATCGGGTACTTCTGGCATCCGGCGAAGAGCAAGATCTACGCGGTCCTTCCCCGTCTCGTCGAGCGCGGGCTCGCCTCCGCGGAGCCGGTCACGCAGGACAGGCGCCCTGACAAGGTCACGTACCGCATCACGGCCGCCGGAGAGACCGCCCTGCGCGCGTGGCTGCGATCCGGCAAGACGGACATGGCGCCCGGTCGAAACGGATTCCTGCTGAAGGTGTTCTTCGGCCGGTTGGTCGAGCCCGAGGTGGTGTACGAGCAGGTCGACGCACATCGCCGCCGCGCCGAGGTGCAGCTCGCAGAACTCGAAGCGATCGAGGAAACGGTCGATCTGGACGAGTCGGACGCGGACTTCTTCCCGTACCTGACGCTCCTCCACGGGCTGGAGGACGCGCGTTCGACCATCGCGTGGGCCGAGCAGGTGCTTCGGCTCCTCGAGGACCGCCTTGCGCGGCGGCGAGGCGCCAGCTAGGGTAAGTAGTCCCCTGGGGACTATCCACCAGCCATGACCGTCTTCGCGCTCCTGCTCGCCCTCGGGCTGCTCGCGCCCTCGCGTTCCGGGCCGGCCGCCCCGACCGTCACCGGCCCGCGAACGTCGGAGCGACCACAGGTCACCTTCGTCTTCCACGCACGGACGCCCGGGATCAGGTTTCGCTGCGCCGTCGACCGGCGCAGCCTGCGCCCGTGTCGGCGGCGGATCACGCTGACGCTCGCCCGGGGCGCCCACATCCTCCGTGTCCGCGCGGTCGATGCACGCGGCAGGCAGAGTCCGATGACGACCGTGCGGGTGCGGATCCTCGAGCCGCGAGCGCCCGAGATCCAGGTCGGGTCGGAACCGCTGAATGTCATCGCCGCGGGCGCCTCGGTGTGGACGGAGAACTACGGCGACGGCACGGTCTCCATCGTCGACATGGCGTCAGGGACGACCACGACGGTCGAAGTGGGCGGGCAGCCCGGCGGGATCGCGTTCGGCGCCGGCTCCGTCTGGGTCAGCGACCTCGGCGGCGGGCCGCTCACGAGGCTCGACCTTTCCGGGCACATCGTCGCGCGAATGGCGATCGGCGGTGCCGGCGCGGGAGTCGCCGTCGCGGGCGGCACCGTCTACGTCGCCGATTACACAGGAGGGCTCGTGCGCGTGAACGCCGCGACGAACGCGGTGCTCGGACGGACGCCGATCGCCGGTCAGCCGGAAGCGGTTGCGGTCGGATTCGGCCGCGTCTGGGTCACGAACGCGAACGGGACGGTCTCGACGCTCGATCCCGCGAGCGGGCGCGTCGACGCGGGCACGATCCAGATCGGAGCGGACGCCGATGACATCTCGATCGGGAGCGACGGCGTCTGGGCGGTCGCGCTGTACGGACGGACGCTCGCGCGGATCGATCCAGCCACCCGTCAGGTGGTCACGAGAGTGCGGACGCCGGGGCAGGCCTCGGGGGTGCTCGCCGCCGGTGATTCGGTCTGGGTCTCGAACTACGACCAGGGAACCGTCTCGCGCTTCAGCGCGGCCGGGCGAAGGCTCCATACCTACCGCGTCGGCGCGGAGCCGCGGAGCCTCGCCGCAGCCGGTGGGCGGATCTGGGTCGCGAATCAGGCGAGCGGCTCGGTCTCGCAGCTCATGCCCTAGAGGAAAGGCCCGCCGCGGCGCGTACGGAACGGTGTGTCCGTGCGCGCTCCGCACCTCGAACGAGCCCTGCGCTGCTTCTGCCTGGGGGCGTTCGCGCTGCTCGCGCGCGAGCTGGAGCAGGGCTCTGAGCTGCCGTTCGCCTTCGAGGAGCACCGGGCTCCCGGCCGCCCGCCCCTCTACGAGTATCGGCCGCTCGTCGCCGGCTTCCTCGAGCCGCGGGCGGGGCGCCTCCGCGCGCTCGAGGACGCGGCGATCGCGCTGGAGGAGCTTCGGCGCGAGCCCGCGGCCGCCATCTTCGCGCGCGCGCATACGAATGCACCGGTCACGGGCGAGGACGCGCTCTTCCGCTCGATTCTCCTGCCGCTCGTCGGCAAGACGGCGGAGTACTGCGGCGGCTTCGACTGGGACGACAACGCATTCTCGCGCGCGTACGGCGACCTGGAGCAGTCGCTGTTCGGCGAGCGGCGCTCGTACGCGGCACTCGCGCCGCTCGTCGGCCTGTCGCTCGCGACGGCCGTCGACCTGGGCTCGGGTCTGACGGTGCGGCAGGCGGCGACGGGTGAGTTTGCAGCTCACTGGCCGGAGGCAAGCCGGCTACTGCCGTCCGATTTCGGACGGGAGCCGGACCGCATCTGCGTCATCCAGTTCGAGCAGGCGCTCCCTCCCGGGGCGTCAGAAGCGCCCGACGCGCCGGGGGAGGTGGCCGACGCGGTCACGGCCGTCCGGCTCGCAACGGCCGGGGCCGTGGCCGCCGGCCCCGTCCTCTTCGAGCGCCTCGACTGGCGCTCGCTCGGAGTACGCCCGGTGCCGCCGATCGCCGCGACGACCCCGCTCGGCGAGAGCACCCGGCTCGATCCCTTCCGCGGTGCCCTCGCGGCCGACGTTCGCTCACGACTCCCGCTCGCGGACGAAGACGACGCCCTGGGCGATGCGCTCGACCGCTGGGAGCTGTCGCTGTTCCAGGGCGAGCCGTTCCGTTCCGAGCAGCTGCGGACGGCGCTCGACGCGCTCCTAGGCGCCGGCGACGGGATCTGGGCGGCTGCCTTGCGCGCCAGCGTCTTGCTCGGTGAGTCAGGTCGCGAGCGTGCCGCGCTGCTCGACACGCTGCGGGGTCTCGCGCGCCGGGATGCGGCGTCCGGTCCCGAGGCGGTCGACGCCGTCCGCCGGGCGCTCGTGGAGACGCTCCTCCACGGGGATCGGCCCGCGCTCGTCATCTCCCTGGACGAGGCGCTCCTCGGCGTCCGGCCGCGCCCGTCGCGGACGCCCGCGTCTGTCGCCCAGGCCGGCTAGCGTCCGAGCAGGAGTCGCCACACTTCCGTGCAGAAACCGGCACGAACCCGCGATGCGGCCGGGCTACGGTTGTCGGCATGAACGAAGCGGAGAAGGTGGTCTCACGGCTGAGGCGGATCGACGCGCTCGATCGTGAGCGGGCACACCCCGCACTCCTCCTCGCCGAGCTCCGCGAGCTCGTGCGCGAGGCCGAAGCGTGGACGCGCGCCGAGGCGGGCGGGACCGACCGCGCGGAGGCGGCCCTCCAGCGGTGCCGCGAGGCGCTCGACCGCGAGCGCGCGCCCGTCCAGGCCTAGCTCAACGAGCCGCGACCCACCCGCCCGGGAGGTAGTCCGACCGCCTCCGTACGATTCGTGCGCATGGAGGCGGGAGAGGCGGCAGGAGTCGATGCGCCGGACCCGAATGACGCCGAGATGGGCCTTGCCCGACTGCTCTCGCGTCCGCGCCCGCCGATGCCTCCCAGCCAGTCGGAGGCCAAGCTCGCCAGGGTCGTCGCGTTCGCGAACCAGAAGGGCGGCGTCGCCAAGACGACGACGACGCTGAACCTCGCCGTGGCGCTCAAGGAGCGCGGCTTCCGTGTCCTCGCGGTCGACCTCGATCCCCAGGGCAACCTGACGATGAGCCAGGGCATGAATCCGGACGAGATCGAGCGCTCCATGTTCGACGTGCTCGTGCACAAGCTCCCGATCAGGGACGTCCTCCGGCAAGCGGAGATCACGATTGCCGTGTCCTCGATCGATCTCGCCGGCGCCGAGCTCGCGCTGTCAAGCATGATCGGCCGAGAGCGCGCGCTCGAGAAGGCGCTCGCGCCGGTGAAGGCGGACTACGACTACGTCCTCATCGATACGCCGCCGTCGCTCGGGATCCTGACCGTCAACGCGCTCGTCGCGTCCGACGGCGTCATCGTGCCCGTGCAGTGCGAGTACCACTCGCTGCGCGGGCTCGTCCAGCTCCAGAACACGCTGGGCATGATCCGCGAGCACCTCAATCCGCATGTCGAGATCGAGGGCATCCTGCCGACGATGTACGACACCAGGACACTGCACTCCAAAGAGGCGGTGGAGATCCTCGAGGAGAACTTCGGGGACCTCGTCTACAAGACCCGGATCCGCAAGACGGTGCGGTACGCCGAGGCGCCGGTGAAGGGAAGCTCGGTGCTCGCGTACGACCCGGAAGGACCCGCTGCCGAGGCCTATCGCGAGCTGGCGAAGGAGGTGCTGGATGGCGCGAAGACGCGCGAGCATGCGTGAGGGCCCGCTGGCCGAGCTCTTCCGTGCGACCGAGAGCGGCCAGAAGCAGGAGACCGAGCCCACTAAGCGCGCCGAGCGCGAGGAGCCTCCGCGCGAGGCGGAGAAGCCGCATCTGCGGCCGGTGGAGGAGCCGCCGGCCGACGAGGAGCCGCGGCCGCAGCCGCGCGCGTGGCAGCCGTTGCTCGAGCCGCCCGCGCGACTCCACCGGGCGCCTCGGCGCGAGGCGGCCTACCTGGCCGTCATCCGCGTCGTCGGCGTCGGCGGGGCCGGAATCAACGCGGTCAACCGGATGATCGACGCCGGCATCGCGGATGTCGACTTCGTCGCCGTCAACACCGACGTCCAGCAGCTGCAGCTCTCGGATGCCCCGACGAAGATTCACATCGGCGAGGAGCTGACGCGAGGTCTCGGCTCGGGCGCCGATTCGACCGTCGGCCGCCAGGCCGCCGAGGAGGCGTACGACCAGGTCAAGGCGGCCCTCCGCGGCTCGGACATGGTCTTCGTGACGGCGGGGGAGGGCGGCGGCACCGGCTCGGGGGCCGCGCCGGTCGTCGCGCGGATCGCGCGCGACCTGAAGGCGTTGACCGTCGGCATCGTGACGATGCCGTTCAAGTTCGAGGGCACCCGCCGCCGGCATCAGGCCGACGACGGCGTCGACGCGCTGCGGGAGGCGTGCGACACGCTGATCGTAATCCCCAACGACCGCCTGCTGGAGGTGCTCGATCGCTCCACGTCGATGATCGACGCATTCCGCATCGCGGACGACGTGCTCCGCCAGGGCGTGCAGGGGATCTGCGACCTGATCACGATGCCGGGGCTGATCAACCTCGACTTCGCCGACGTGCGCACGGTGATGAAGGACGCCGGGTCGGCCCTGATGGGCATCGGGTTCGCGACCGGCGAGAACCGGGCTCGCGAGGCGGCGGAGCGGGCGCTTCGCTCGCCGCTCATCGACACCGAGGTCACCGGCGCGAGGGGAATTCTCCTTTCGGTCGCCGGCGGCGAGGACCTGTCGCTCGTCGAGGTGAACGAGGCGGCCGAGGTCGTCCGGCAGGCGGCGACCGAGGAGACCAACATCATCTTCGGTGCCACGGTCGACGAGCGCCTCGACGACCAGGTGTGGGTGACCGTCGTGGCGACGGGCCTCGGTCAGGGCCGGCGGACGGGCAGCATCCTCCACGAGGTGCTGGAACCGCCGGCGTTCATGCGCGACGCCTGAGCCAACCGGCCGCGGACGGCCTGCTCTCCCTGGGCGGTGGCGGCCACCACCGCCCACACCCCGACCAGCCCGACGAGCGAGACGTCGAGTGGTGAATCGTTGACGAGAAGCGACGTGGCGACCGCCGCCGTCAAGGCGTAGAGCAGCGGCGTCGTGCCGCCGCGGCGGACCGCCGTCACGACGAGGAGCGCGATGCCCGCCAGGCAGCCGGCGATCGCGAGTGCGAGCGCGGGTGGATCGGTTGCCCGCAGCCACGACAGCGTCACCCGGTTGGCGAAATCGGTCGCGATGGCGTCCGGTCCATCGCCCAGCGCACGCGTGACGTGGCTCGTTGCGCCGGTGGCCGCGTCGATCCCGACCAGGCCGAGCACGAGCGCGGCCGCGAGCGGCAGCGCGACCGCGAGTGCCCGCCGGTGCAAACCCCCGAGTCCGACCGCGAGGACGGCGAACCCGACCGCCAGCATGAGCGCGCCGCCGCCGTCGGCTCCGAAGCGCGTACCGCCTACGGTCACGATCGCGAGGGCCGTGACGAGGGCGAAGCCCGGCGGCCGCCGCAGGGCATTCGCGGCGGCGAGTGCCGGGACGAGGATCAGCGCGGCGAGGAGGTTCGTGAGCCCGTAGAAGCGCGCGTTCTGGGTGGGACCAAGGGGGGAGAAGGCGATCCAGCTCGGCGCCGCTGCGAGACAAACCAGGTAGAGGGCGATGGGGAGTGCCAGCGCCGAGCCGAACGCGATGGTCTTCTGGCGGAGCAAGCGCTCGAGCGGCAGCGCGACACCGACGGCGGCGGCGAAGGCGAGGAGCACGACTGCAACTGCGGTGGCCCCGAAGGCGCCGAGCAGGACGTTCGCCACCAGGACGGTGGCGAACGCGAGCAGCGCCGCCCGCCCCGACCGTAGGCGGAGCAGTGTGATCAGCCCGGCCAGGAGAAGCATCGCCGGCAGGCGGACGTCGTGGTCGCGAATGCGGCGATCCAGGGCGTCGAGCCGGCCCACGGCGTCGTGCTGCGGCGACCAGCCGAGGCCGCGGTCGCGGCCGAGCGCGGTCGGGGCCACGTCCGCGATCGACACCAGGCCCCGGATGCGGGTCGAAGGCGACGTGAGGAGCCCGCGATACCCGTGTCCGAGCACGGCGATGGGGTAGCGCGTGTCGTTCGGCTGTGTCCGAGGCCCGGGGAGTCCCAGCACGATCGCGGGCGACGCGGGCGGCCGCCGCGACGACTCGGCGACGATCACGGGCAACCCGGACGGGACGCTGCCGCGCAGCGAGTTCTCGACCTTTCCCCTGACGAGCGCCGCCCGTGCCGACCGGTAGTTGACGGCGGGACCGGCGCCCGGAACGAGGAGCCCGACGGCTCCCCGATGCTCGAGGCGGCGAAGATCGTCCAGCCGCAGGTTCGGGACGACTACGACCCGAAACGACCCTCCGTGGGCGATGCCGGTGGTCAGCGCCAGCAAAATCGCGGCGAGCGCGATGACCCTCGGCATGCTCCAACCGTACAGCGGGCTACGCTTCCGATCCGGTATGGAGTTGCCGGCGACGACCCTCGGGCACTGGCAGACGCGGCTGGAGGCCGTGCTCGCGGCGTCCTTGGCGGCGGCCGCCGGCACGGTGCTCCTCGTCACCGCGCCGCCGGGGGTCGACGTGCCCGCGCATCTGTACCGGACGCTGCTCGTCAAGCACGGGATTCACGTCTGGGACAACCTCTGGTTCGCGGGGCAGTATCCGCTCACCTCGTACAGCCTGCTCTACTACTTCCCGGCGGCCGTGGTCGGCAACGAGCGGCTGGTCTTCGCATCTGTCGTCCTCTCTGCCGTGCTGTTCGCGCTCCTCGTCACGCGCGAGTGGGGCGAGGCGGGGCGATGGCCGGCACGGATGTTCGCGCTGCTCGCGATCGGCCCGCTCTTCACCGGCAGCTACACGTATGCGCTCGGGCTCACGGCGCTGCTCGCCACGCTCGTTGCGGCGCAGCGCGGCTGGATCTGGCTCGCCGTCCCGCTCGGCGCGCTCACGCTCGGCTTCAGCCCGCTGGCATTCGTCTTCCTCTGCATGGTGCTCGTCGCGAGCGCACTAGGTCGCCGTGAGGTCACACGGCGAGGGCTTGCGCTCGGAGGCGGGCTCGTCGTCGCCGCCGCGATCGAGGGCGCGACGCTGGCGGTGTTCCCGAGTGCCAGCCGGTATCCGTTCCGGGCGCTCGAGCTCGGGGCCGTCCTGATCACGTGCGCGCTCGGAGCGGCGCTCGCGTGGCGCGCCCCGCGCGGCGAGACGCTGGTCGCGTTCTTCTGCCTGTGGGCGCTGGTCAGCCTCGCCGGGTTCCTCGTTCCGTCGCCGTTCGGCGAGAACCTCACGCGGCTGCGGATGCTCGCCTTCCCGCTCATGCTGCTGACCGCCGCGCTCGCGCGCTTCCGGCCGCGCGCCCTGGCGCTCGTCGCGCTCGCCTTCGCGCTCGGATACAACGTGGTTCCCTACATCGGGGACGTCTCGCGCGTGGATGCCGAGACGGCGCAGCCGGCGTACTGGACGCCGCCCCTCGATTTCCTGCGCGCGCATTCCAGTCCGGATTACCGCGTCGAGGTGGTCCCGACCGCGCACCACTGGGAGTCGTACTGGCTTCCGCGCGCAGGCTTCGCAATCGCGCGCGGCTGGTACCGCCAACTCGACTTGGCCGAGAACCCCGTGCTCTACCGCCACAAGCTCACGGCCGCGGCGTACACGCGCTGGCTCGATCGCATGGGCGTCCGCTACGTCCTGCTTGCCGACGCACCGCTCGATACCGAGGGAGCGCGCACCGAGGCCAGACTGCTCCGGTCCGGGCGCTCCGGGTTTCTGCCGGTCTTTACGAGCCGCCACTGGCACATCTACGAGGTGCGCTCGCCGGTCCCCCTGCTGACCGGCTCGACTCCGGCACGGATCACGGCGCTCGGCCACGAGCGAATCGCCGGCTGGACCGAGGCGCGCGGCACGTACCGTCTGCGGGTGAACTACACGCGGTACTGGAAGGTCGTGCGCGGCGAAGTCTGTATCGCGCCGACCCCGGACGGCATGACGAAGCTCTGGTCGGCTCACCGCGGCCGCTTCGCGCTCGTGCTCAAGGAGGGGCCGGTGCGGCTCGTCCGCTCGGCGCTCGGGCGCCGTCCCTGTTAGCGGCTCGACGCCGTACGCTAGCCCTATGCGCGGGGCGATCGCCGCCGGACATCCCCTGACGGCAGAGGCAGGCGCCTCGGTGCTCCGGGAGGGCGGAAACGCCGTTGACGCCTGTATCGCGGCCGCGTTTGCCTCCTGGGTGGCCGAGAGCCCGCTCACGGGGCCGGGCGGCGGCGGATTCATGGCCGTCCATCGGGGGCGGGACAGCTCGACGCGTGTCATCGATTTCTTCGTCAACGTGCCCGGGCTCGGCCGAGAGGAGCTCGGACCGCTGGACCCGGCCGCGATGGAGTCCGTCGACGTCGACTTCACGCCCGAGTCCTCGCAGCAGTTCCGCATCGGCGCCGCGTCGTGTGCCGTGCCCGGCGTGGTCGCCGGGCTCGCGACCGCTCATGCTGCCTATGCCACGAGACCGTGGGCCGAGCTCATGGCGCCGGCGGTGCAGCTCGCCCGCGACGGGGTCGTCGTCACCCGCTCGCAGGCGTACCTCCACGCGATTCTCGATGTCGTGCTCCGCCATACGGACGCGGGCCGGGCGATTTACGGGAAGGGCGGGGAGCGCCTCGTCGCTGGAGACCGGCTGCGCGTCCCGGACCTCGCCGAGACCATGGAGCTGCTCGGGGAGCGCGGCGCCGGGGTGTTCTACGAAGGCGAGCTCGCCGACGCCATCGTCGAGAGCGTCGACGGCCGGATCACGGCGCGCGATCTCGCGGAGTACCGAGTCATCCGCCGGCGCCCGGTGCAGGCCGGTTTCCTCGGGCACGAGCTCGACTCAAACCCACCACCGTCCACGGGCGGCGTGCTCATCGCGTACGGGCTCCGGCTGCTCGACGAGCTCGGCGGCGTGGGCGGACCCGCCGGCAGCGCGGCGGCGCTCGAGCGGATGATCGGGATCATGCGCGAGCAGGCTCGGGTTCGCGGCGGGCGCTTCGCCCAGGAGCTGCACCGAGGCGGGCTTGCGCGGCGGCTTCTCGACCCGGTGATGGTCCGCGCGGCGGCCGCACGCGTCCACGCCGGGCCCCCCGGAGCCTTCGAGCCCGCGCCCGCCCGCGGCACGACGCACATCTCCGTCGTCGACGCCGAGGACAACGCGGCTTCGCTGACGGCGACGACGGGATCCGGATCCGGCGTCATCGTCCGTGGGACCGGCGTTCACCTGAACAACATGCTCGGCGAGTTCGATCTCTCGGCCATGGCCGGGCTCACCCGGCCCGGGTGGCGGATGACCAGCATGATGGCGCCGACGATCGTCCTACGCGGCGGTCGCGCCCGCCTCGTCGTCGGCAGCGCGGGAAGCCTGCGGCTTCGCGGGGCGATCATGCAGATCGTCGTCAACGCGGTCGGTCACGGGCTGCGGATCGACGAGGCGATCGACCGTCCGCGCATCCATGCCGAGGGCGAGGAGGTCCATTGCGAGGGCGGCTTCGATGCCGCCGAGCTCGATGCACTCGAGGCGCGCGGGTACGACCTCGTGCGCTGGCGGCGGCGCAACCTCTACTTCGGAGGTGCGGCGGCGGTCGAGGTCTACGACGACGGGACGGTCGCGGCGGCTGGCGATGCGCGCCGCGGCGGGACCGGCATCGTCGTCGCGTAAGCGTCGCCGGCCCGGCCACAAGGAAACTCGCGCTATTTGCGAGGAATTGTGGACGGCGGCGGCGTTTCGTCCGCAAATTGCGAAAAAAACGATCCCGGTCCCACTTGCATCCCATTGACGGCTTCTCTAGATTCTCGCGTGCGCCGAGTACGGGACGCAAGTAGGTCGAAGCAGATCCGGGCGGCAGTACCCGGAAGGGGAAAGTCGGTCGGATCGGTGGACGAAAGCGTTACCGGCTCGGCGAAACTATGGTCCAAAATCGGGCTGGGAATCCGGCTCTTCTTTTTCTCCGCAATTTGCGGAGAATTTCGTTTTTGGGCCGTTGAAGATCCTTGGCGAACCGGGTACGTTGCCGATTGCGCCGAGCACGGGACGCGAGTAGGTCGAAGCAGATCCTGGCGGCAGTACCCGGAAGGGGAAGGTCGGTAGGGTCGGTGGACGAAAGCGTTACCGGCTCGGCGAATTAACGTGGGTGAACCCAGGGTTCCCCCACGAGCCCCCTCCTTAAGACAGCACACGCGACTTCGCGCGTTGTGGCTACGGGGAGCTAAGCTCCCCCTCGCCGATCAAAATTGACGGAGGGGAGCTTGGCTCCCCGCAGTCACAGCGCGGGCCGCGCGTGTGCCTTTGGTTCTGGGAGGGGGCGCACGGGGGAAACCCCATTTCCCCCGTGAAAGTGAGCGAGTCGATCCTCGACGAGCGAAACGACGTCGCGCGCGTTCATTTCCCAGCTGTGATGCTCGCGCACGTGTTCGCGCCCGGCGGCGGCGATGTCGCGGGACCAGCGGGGATTCCGAAGGATCATGCCGATCGTGATCGCGAGCGACGCTGGGTCGGAGGGCGCGTAGAACCAGGCCGTCTTTGCGGATTCCAGGCAGTGGTGCTGCTCGGCGTCCGGCGCGGCGAGCGGCCGCGCCGCGGCGAGATAGCTGAGGAGCTCCAGCGAGGCGTCCGACGAGGGTGTCACCGCTGCGTCGAACGCGACGATGTACCCCGCCGTCTCGGCGGGCGGAACGCGACCTGCGAACGTGACCAGGTCCGAGAGTCCGACCGCGCGCACGACTTTTTCGAGCGCTTCGCGCTGGCCGCCGTCGCCGGCGATGACGAGGTGCGGGTCGATTCCCTGACGCTCGATGAGCCCCATGGCGAGGATGAGCGGCTCGAGGTCGTGACTCGCGTCGAGATCGCCGGCGTAACCGACGATCTGGCGATCCGCCAGCTCCAGGCGGGCGCGAACGGCGTGCCGGTGACGCGCCGCCGCCTCGAACTGCTCGACGTCGATTCCGCCTGCGAGGACGCGCACCTGCGCGCTGTCGCGCGCGATCGTCCCCAACCACGAGGCGAGCTGCGGCGTGGCCGCCAGCAGGTAGTCGGCGTTTCTGATCCACGCCGGGCGAAGACGCGTCCGCCCGCTCGCGCCGGGGTCGACCACTGGGGCGACCACGTCCACGACGATCGGGATCTTCGCCTTGCGCGCGATCGTCAGTCCCGCGCCGCCGAACAGGGAGGAGCGCTCGATGACGAGGTGCGGGGCGAACTCCTTGACCGGCGCGTCGGCCCGCCGGCGCAGCACCGCGGCGTAGAGCGAGCGGGCCTCCGACGCAGCCTCCGGCCCGAGGTTGGGGTCGGACTCGAGCAGCGCGGCGGTCCGCTCCTCGAACGGCCGAACTCGCAGCTCGACGACCGGGATGTCCGCGCCGAGCAGCTCCGCACCGCCGATCGGGGTGAAGACGCGAACCTCGTGACCTAGCCGGAGCAGCGGTCGGACGAGACCGCTCACCCGGACGGCGGCACAGAGCGGGCCGTCCCCGGGGGTCGCAACGTCGGGGCAGAGGTAGGCGATTCGCATCGGCGTACCACTACAGAGTGACAGATTTCGTCGTTATGTACTTATTTTGGGGGACAAATATGCAGAGAGGCGACAATGCTCGCGTGGAGCGGCGGGAGGACGGAAGCGAGCGCTGGCGGCTCGCGCTCGCCCGGGAGATCGCGTCGCCGTACGTCCGAGACGAGAACGCGCGCGCGGTGATGATCGCGGGCTCGGTCGGCCGCGGGACGGACGATCGCTGGTCAGATATCGAGATCGACGTCTACTACGATCGCCCGCCGACGAAAGCCGAGCGCCGTGCCGCGGCCGAGGCAAGCGGCGGTGACGTCGTCGGGCTCGGCGACGACGAGCACGAATGGGAGGAGCGGCTCTCGTTCGGCGGCTTCCACGCCCACACGAGCACGTTTCTCGCCTCGACGCTCGAGCGATGCATCCACGAGGTCGTGGAGGAGTGCTCGACCGACGCCTTCGCGCAGAGTCGGCTCTTCTCGCTGCTTCACGCCGTCCCCGTCAAGGGCGCAGCGGACGTCGAGGTTTGGCGCGCCCGTGCCGCCGGCTACCCGGACGGGCTGCGGGAGGCGATGCTGGCCGAGACGCTTCGCTTCGACCGGTTTCGCTACATGGCCCGGATGCTCGCCGATCGCGGCGACGTCCTCCTCCTCACCGACGTCTTCGTCGAGGTCGGCGGCCGGCTGCTCAGCGCGCTTCTCGCGCTCAACCGCATCTACCTGCCGACCCCGGTCTACGCCATCTGGCGGGCGAAGGCGATGGACGAGATGATCGGCTCGATGGCGGTCAAGCCCGAGAACCTCTCGGCGCGTCTCAAGGCCGCGCTGCGCGGCGATCCGGCGGAAGGCGTGGGAGCGTTCGAGCGCCTCATCGACGAGACCTTTGCGCTGGTGGCGGTCCACGCGCCGTCCTTCGACGCGGGAGCGCGCACCTCGCCGCCGCCCGATCAGCGCGTCCCGTGGGACGCACCGCCGCACCGGTAACTCCTAGGCGAGCGCTGCCGTCAACCGCTCGAGGCCGGCCTCGAGCACGGCGTCCGAGACGGCGAGCGAGATGCGCGCCCAGCCCGCGCCGCGCGGGCCGAAGCCCTCGCCGGGCGCAACGGCGACCCGGTGCTCGGTGAGGAGTCGCTCGGCCGTGAGGGCGGGCGGCAGCTGGAGCCAGACGAAGAAGGTCCCCGCGCACCGCGGCTCGGAGGCGAGCCTGCCTCGGAGCGCGTCGAGCACACGGTTGCGCCGGTCCTCATACCGGGCGACTCGCTCGGCGACGCTGTCCTGCGGCCCCTCGAGCGCGGCCAGGCCGGCCTCCTGGACAGCGCGAAACACGCCCGCGCGGACGTGATCGGCGAGCAGCTCCAGCCGGGCGACCAGCTCGGCGTTCCCCACGACGAAGCCCAGCCGCCAGCCGGCCATCCCGTAGGACTTCGACATGGAGAACATCTCGACGCCCGCCTCCTTCGCGCCCGGCTCGGCGAGGAAGCTCGCCGGTCGGCGCCCGTCGAAGACGAGGTCGCCGTACGCGAAGTCGTGGACGACGGCGGCTCCGGTCTCCTCGGCGAAGCGAACGGCGTCGCCGAACACCCCCGCGGGCGCCGCGACGGCGCACGGATTCGACGGGTAGTTCAGATACACGGCGGCGCAGTCCCGCTTGTCTGTGGCATCGAAGTCGGGCGCCCATCCTGCCGCGGCGTCGAGCGGCAGGTGCGCGAGGCGGGCGCCGGCGAGCGCCACGCCCGACGGATAATCGGGATACCCGGGATCCGGGAGCAAGACCGACGATCCACGTTCGGCGGTCACGAGGGCGAGCTCGACGATCGCGGTCTTCGTTCCCGGGACGACGGCCACCTCCCGCTCGGGATCGAGCTCGACGCCGTAGACGGCGCGATAGCGGCGTGCGATCGCCTGCTTCAGCTCGGGTAGCCCTCGAAACGGCGGATATC
>JBKPNC010000115.1:0-7253 GCA_046732435.1 Actinomycetota bacterium | reverse complement strand
GACGGGCTCAGCTACCGAGCTCGATGGAGGCGCTGGGCCGGATAAGGGTGATCCCGTCGCGCACGGTCAGGATCACCGACGTGACGCGCGGGTCGGCGCGGACGTGCTCGTTGAAGTCCACGATCGCGCGCGTCGTGTCCGACTCGTCGTCGGCGTCGATCACCCGGCCGCTCCAGAGCGTGTTGTCAACCGCCATGAGGCCGCGCTCGGACAGCCGCGGCAAGAGCGCCTCGTAGTAGTTCTTGTAGTTGTCCTTGTCGGCGTCGATGAAGATGAGATCGAAGTCGCCGTCGAGCCGCTCGATCGTCTCCAGCGCCGGCCCGAGATGGACGGTGATCCGGTCTGCGTAGCCGGCCCGGTCGATGTAGCGGCGCGCGACCTCGGCGTGCTGCGGCTCGACCTCGCACGTGTCGATGTGCCCGCCTTCCGGCAACGCGGCGGCCATCGAGATCGCGGAGTAGCCGCTGTACGTGCCGAGCTCGAGGACACGGCGGGCGCCTGAGGCGAAGACGAGAAACTCGAGGAACCGTCCCTCCACTGTTCCGGTCAGCATCATCGGGGCGCGTAGCGTCTCCCGCGTCTCCTCGGCGAGGTCGGCGAGCACCGGCGTGGGCGGCGTCGTGTGCGCCTCGGCGTACGCGTCGACGTCCGGATCGACGATGGCCATTAGCGGCGCACCTGTGAGCCGCCGACGATCGCCTCACCGCCGTCCTGGAAGGCGACGAGCGCCTTCCCGTTGCCGTCGTAGTCCGGCGACCAGACGAGCAACCTCGCCTGATGCCCCCCCACGGTGCAGGCCTCGTCAAGCGCCGGGTCGAGGCCGCGCCAGAAGCGGACGAACGGGTTCTCTTCCCACTCGCGGCCGATCGTCGTGCCGTCGGTGTGCCCCGGCAGGACGCGCACCTCGTGCGGGAGGGCCATGAGCACGTCCATCACCGAGCTGCGGATCTCGTCGACGGCCCGGCCGCCGCCGACCGCGTCCCGAAACAACGTGTCTCCCGTGAACACGACCTCGCCGTTGATCCGGAAGGCCTTCCCGTCCGGCGCGTGACCGGGCGACGGCAGCGCCTCGATCTCGAGGCCGCCGGTCGACAGCGAGTCGCTGACGCCGGGAATTCCGAAGCGGCTGACGAGGTCGTCGTTTCCGGCGACGTGGTCGTGGTGACCGTGCGTGACGAGCAAATGCGTCGGCGTCACCCGCTCGCGCTCGACCGCCGTCAGGAGCGGCTCCAGCGGCGCGCCCGAGTCGACGAACACCGCCGTGCCACCCGGCTCGTCGGCGACGAGGTAGGCGTTCGAGAGCCAGCTCGAATGCATGCTCCGCTGAATGAGCACCCGGCGGTAGGCTAGTCGGCTGGAGACCAGAGGAGGACGGGAGGAAGGATGGCAGGCTTGCTCAGCAGGACAGCGATGATCGTCAAATCGAAGTTCTCGAAGCTGCTCGACCGGGCCGAGGACCCGCGCGAGACGCTCGACTACTCCTACGAGAAGCAGCTGGAGATGCTCCAGAACGTGAAGCGCGGCGTCGCGGACGTCGTCACGGCCAAGAAGCGGCTGCAGATGCAGACGAGCCAGCTCGAGCAGAGCGTCGTCAAGCTCGACACCCAGGCGCGCACGGCGCTTGGTGCCGGCCGCGAGGATCTCGCGCGCGATGCGCTCCAGCGCAAGGCGGTCGTGCAGCAGCAGCTCCAGGATCTCGACCAGCAGGTGGCCGGGCTCGAGGGTCAGCAGGAGAAGCTCGTCGCGAGCGAGAAGCAGCTCTCGGCCAAGATCGAGTCCTTCCGCTCGCAGAAGGAGGTCATCAAGGCGCAGTACTCCGCCGCCGAGGCGCAGGTCCGGATCGGCGAGGCGGCCACGGGAATCGGCGAGCAGATGGCGGATACCGGGCTTGCGATCCAGCGCGCGAAGGACAAGACCGAGCAGATGCAGGCACGCGCCGGGGCGGTCGACGAGCTTGTGGCCGCCGGCACGCTCGAGGACTTCACGTCAGGCGACAAGACCCAGCTCGACCGCGAATTGGAGCAGCTCACCGCCTCGACGCAGGTCGACGCCGAGCTCGAGAAGATGAAGGCCGAGCTCGCGTCCGGCGGTGAGAAGAAAGAGCTCGGGACGTGATCGTCCGCCTCCTCACGGAGGGTCAGTACCGCGTCTCCGACGAGGTCGTCAAGCGTCTCAACGGTCTCGACGATCAGGCCACGGCGGCCCTCGACCGCGACGACGAGGCCGAGCTCGATCGCCGGCTCGAAGAGATGTGGGGGCTCGTCCAGGAGCAGGGCGAGCGCGTGGCGGATGACGAGATCGCGCCCTCGGACGTGATCATCCCGCCGAGCGACCTCACGCTCGAGGAGACACGCCAGCTCTTCCACGGCGACGGACTGATCCCCGACATCCCTGGTCTTTGAGGACCGGCCGGCGCGTGACCCGCGCGCGGCCCGCTGCGTCCACCACTCCCGCTGTCGAGATCCCCTACGCCGCCTCGCGGGCGTAGGCGTAAGGGTGATAGAAGACGTCGAGTGCGTTGTCGTGCGGGGCGGTCACCTCGAACGCCGTCCCCGCGCGGCCGTCGACCACGACTACTCGGAGTGACCCGTCCACCTCGTTCCAGAGCAGCGAGATCTCGACGCCGTCTGCCACACGGTGGGCCAGCTCGCGGATGGTGGTCGTCTGCGCCATGTGTTTCTCCTTAGACGCCGAAGCGGCCCACACGGTTTGACCCAGACGGGTCAGCGGATGTAAGGGTTCCGTAAGTCTGGGGAGCACGTTTTCAGATGTTCGGCTCGATTGGCGCGGCGAGCTCGCCGACGAAGAGCTCGTGGCGCTCACGCGGTCGCACGGCGGGCAAGCCGCGCCGGGATGGTGGGATCGCATCCGCCCGCATAGCCTCGGCTGGGTAACGGCGCGCCGTGACGACGGGGCGTTGATCGGGTTCGTCAACGTCGCGTGGGACGGCGGCGACCACGCCTTCCTGCTCGACCCGAAGGTGCATCCGGACCACCAGAGGCGCGGAATCGGCACGGAGCTCGTCCGCGTGGCGGTCCGGCACGCAAAGGAGGCGGGCTGCGAGTGGATGGAGGTCGACTTCGAGGACGACCTGGCGGCCTTCTACTACGGCGCCTGCGGCTTCACGCCGACACAGGCCGGCCTACTGCGCCTCACCAGCGACGAGGGATAGGTGCGATTTCTGGAGGCCACCGGAGGCAAGGCCAAGGCGGGCGAGGTCTATGCGGCGGTATTCCGCAGCGAGTGGCGCGTGGCGATGGACTGGCAGCCGCCCTAGACCGGCGCGCCGAAGAGCCCCAACCACCGCGTCAGATCCTGCTCGATCGGCAGCTCCTTCTCGAGCTTCGCCTTGAGCTCGAGCTCCTCGGCGTTGTCGCGCTCCTGGTCCTTGCCGGTCGGGACGAACGGCCAGAACGCGTTGCGCTTGAACCCGTAGATCCAGAAGACGGGACGCTTGCCGCCGTCGAAGCGGAAGATCGCGGCCAGAAGCTGCCCGCCGAAACCGCGCGCCTTCAGCTCCGAGGCGATCAGGTTGACGGCGGTGACGAGATCTTCGAGATCGTCGTCCTTGACGATCAGCCACTCGAAACCGAGATCGTCGGACTCGCGTGAGACCCGAGCTCCCGAGTCCTTGGCCACGACCTCGAGGAGCTCCTGCATCTCGTTCTCCGCGCGCACGAACTCCCCGGCCGACAGCGGCTTGAAGCAGACGGCGGCGACGCCGGCCGGCTTCAGTCCCAGGTCGACGTCGAGCGTCACCTGGGCCGTCGACAGCGCGAACAGCCGCTCAACCGAGGCGTCCTTCAGCCGCTTGCGGCCGAAAAGGACATCGAGGAGACCCACGCCGCGGCGAGGGGGTTACGGAACCGGGCGACCCATCTCGCGCGCGATGTCGGCGAGGCGCGCGAGCCGCTTCTCGAGCGGCGGGTGGGTCATGAACAGCTCGCCTGCGGCGGAGCGCCAGTTCGTCGGGACGATGAAGAACGCGTTCATGCCCTCGACCTCGCGCAGGTCGCGCTGCGGGATCATCGTCATCTGGCTCGCGATCTTCTGGAGCGCACTCATCAGATGCTCGGGCGCGCCGGTGATCAGCGCGGAGCCCCGATCGGCCGCGTACTCGCGGTAGCGCGAGATCGTGCGGATGAGGATGTAGCTCAGCGCGTAGGTGACGATCGAGACGAGGACGATGATCAGCCAGATCGGCAGGCCGTTGTTGTTGTCGCGGTTCCCGCCCATGCCGCCGAACATGCCGCCGTAGAACCCAAAGCGGGTCAGCATGGCGGCGATCATGGCGAAGAAGCTCGCCACGGTCATGATCAGGACATCCCGATTCGCGATGTGCGAGAGCTCGTGCGCGAGCACGCCCTCGAGCTCCTGCTCGTCGAGCCGCTGCCAGAGACCGGTCGTGACCGCGACTGCCGCGTTCTTCGGGTTTCGCCCGGTCGCGAACGCGTTCGGCACCGCCGACTCGATCACGGCGATTCTCGGCTTGGGCAGGTCCGCCATCGCGCACAACCGCTCGACCATCGCGTGCAGGTCGGGCGCCTGATCTCGTTCGACGACCTTCGCCCCCGAGGCCAGCAACGCGAGCTTGTCCGACGTGAAGTACTGGAAGATCGCGATACCGAGCACGATCACGAGCATCGCGACGAGCCCGACGTTCAGCAGGTAGAAGAGGACAATTGCGAAGCCGACGTAGAGCAGACCAAGCAGCCCGCCCGTCAGCAACATCCGCAGTGAGAGACTGGTGTCTCTTCCGTAAGCCTTGCGTTTCATCGCCAGTTCAATTCGATGATAGCTCCGGGGTCGCGCGAGACCGCCGGCAACCGGCCCGTTAGACTCGGCGTCCCGATGCGCTTCCTCAACGTCGCCATCGCCGTTCTCGCCTGTCTCCCGGTGCTCGTCGTCGCCGGCTGCGGCGGCCAGTCGACGGTCGAGGCGGCGCCGGAGACCGTGAGCGGGCCGGTCCCCAAGCAGACCACGACGACCACGGCACCGACGAAGCACACAGGCAACGCCACGGCCGGCAAGGCGGTCTTCGCGTCGGCCGGCTGCACGAGCTGCCACACCCTCAAGGCCGCGGGATCGAACGGCACCGTCGGGCCGAACCTCGACCAGGCCAAGCCGCCCTACGACCTCGTGGTCACGCGGGTAACGAACGGCATGGGCGCGATGCCGTCGTTCAAGGGGCAGCTGAGCCCGAAGCAGATCCAGGACGTCGCCGCGTACGTCTCGTCCGTCGCCGGCAAGTAGGGCGGAGGCCGACCGGTGATCGACCTCCGCGCTGCGCGCAGCGACCCCGACCGCCTCCGGGCCGCCCTCGCGCGCAAGGGTGCCGGCGAGCTGTTCGACGAGCTGCTCGCGGCGGATGCCCGCTGGCGCGAGCTCGTTCCGCAGGTCGACGAGCTGCGCTCGCGCCAGAAGATTTCCGGCAGGCCGACGCCCGAGCAGGTCGAGGAGCTGAAGCAGGTGAAGGAGGACCTCCGGCGGCTGGAGTCAGAGCAAGAGGCGGCGGCCGCCGAACGAGACGACCTGCTCCTTCGCGTCCCGAACCCGCCGCACGAGTCGGTCCCCGACGGCGACTCCGAGGAGGACGCGGTCGAGGTGCGTCGCGGCGGCGAGCCGCCCGCGTTTGCGGATCCCAGGGATCACCTCGAGCTCGGCCGCTTCGAGATGGAGCGCGCGGCGAAGGTCTCCGGTTCGCGCTTCGGCTACTTCGTCGCGGACGCGGCCCGGATCGCGCTGGCCGTCTACCGGCTCGCGCTCGACCGGCTCGTCGCGGCCGGGTTCGTCCCGACGCTGCCGCCGGTGCTCGTCCGCGACGCGGCCATGTACGGGACCGGCTGGTTTCCGACGGAGGAGTCGAACATCTACAGCATCGCGGCGGACGATCTCTACCTCGTGGGCACCTCGGAGGTGCCGGTCGGCGGCCTCTACATGCAGGAGATCCTCGGGGCCGGCGACCTACCGCTCCGCTACTGCGCCCTCTCGACGTGCTTCCGGCGGGAGGCCGGCGCCGCCGGCAAGGACACGCGCGGCATGTTCCGCGTGCACCAGTTCAACAAGGTCGAGCAGTTTGTCTTCTGCCGGCCGGAGGATTCGTGGGACGAGCACGAGCGGCTGCTCGCGAACACCGAGGGGATCGTCCAGGCGCTCGGGCTGCCTTATCGCGTCGTGACGCTTCCGGCCGGGGACATGTCGGCCGCGTCCGCGAAGACGTACGACCTCGAGCTCTGGTTCCCGTCGCAGGGCCGCTACCGGGAGGGCGCGTCGATCTCGAACACGACCGACTACCAGGCTCGGCGTCTGCAGACGCGCTTCCGGGGTGAGCGCGGCGTCGAGCCCGTGCACACGCTCAACGGCACCGCGGTGACCGACCGATTCGTCCTCGCGACGCTCGAGAACTTTCAGCGGGCGGACGGCTCGGTGGAGGTGCCGGCGCCGTTGGTCGAGCTCGGAGCGCCGTCCATCGCCTCACGTTGAGCATGGTCACGCTCCCGGGTGAGGCGGTTCTCCCCGCGGATGTTCGCCCAGAGGAGGGCCGTCGCGGCGAGCGCGAGCAGGGCGTTGAGCACGATCGACGCGCTGCCGAGCCAGTACCAGTACGGAACGACGCTGGCGAAGAGCGCGGCAACGGAGAGGCCGAGCCAGATCCGTGGTTCCACCGTGGCCATGTCCCCGCCCATCATGACGGAAGCTGCCCGCCGCCGGAGGAGCGCGGCCCCGTGGACGTGGCTCACCGAGGGCTAGACTCGAACGGAGGCGGGGTGCCAGAGCGGACGAATGGGGCGGTCTTGAAAACCGTTGGGCCGCGCAAGCGGCCCCGTGGGTTCGAATCCCACCCCCGCCGCTCGAACAAGCGATGATCGGCGCGGGTGCCGCGTCTGGATCGTCAGGGCGTAAACAGCTTCCAGTTCCCCTCGGAGACGACGTCGACGGTGCCGTCGGTCACTTTGATGGCGGTCTGATCGTCAATCGCGTACGCCGGTACTGGTATCCCGGCGGCCCACTTTTCTGCATTGGCCATGGAGTTGTCCGGCAGTTCCTCGTGATCCAGGTGCGGAAACATCGAGAAATCCACGATTCCCAGCGTTTCGTCGCCACCGGTGGGGGGCCTCCAGCCGACGAAGTCCTCCCCGATGCTGGGGGCCATCACCATGCTCCCGGCGCTCAGTCCCACATAGACCATCTCGCGCGGCAGCTCCAGCAAGAGATTGGCCAGTCCGGATTGCCGCATCCAGTAGCACAGATAC
>JBKPNC010000114.1:0-21856 GCA_046732435.1 Actinomycetota bacterium | reverse complement strand
TCAGGAGGCGCGGCGGGGGTACCATAGGGCGACGTGACGGGGCCCACGCCCCGGCGCAGCCCTGACCGACACATGGCACAGCTCGAGATCAAGAACCTGCACGTCTCGCTCGAGGACGGGACGGAGATCGTCAAGGGCGTCGACCTGTCCGTTGACACGGACCAGGTGCACGCGATCATGGGCCCGAACGGGTCCGGCAAGTCGACGCTCGCGTATGCCCTCATGGGGCATCCGGCGTACGAGATCACAGAGGGCCGCATCCTCTTCGACGGCGACGACGTCACGGAGATGGGCGCGGACGAGCGCGCGCAGCGCGGGCTCTTCCTCGCGTTCCAGTACCCCCACGCCATCCCCGGCGTGACGGTGGCCAGCTTCCTGCGCTCGGCGATCAACGCGATCCGCAAGGCGCAGGCACGCGGTGAGGACAACCCCATCCCGGTGCCCGAGTTCCGCAAGAGCCTCATGACCGCGATGGACGAGCTCCGTGTCCCGCGCGAGATGGCGCAGCGCTACATCAACGACGGTTTCTCGGGTGGGGAGAAGAAGCGCGTGGAGATCCTGCAGATGGCGATGCTGCAGCCGCGGATCGCCGTGCTCGACGAAACCGACTCAGGGCTCGATATCGACGCGCTGAAGATCGTCGCCCGGGGCGTCCAGAGCCTTGTCGGCCCGGAGATGGGCGCGGTCGTGATCACGCACTATCAGCGAATCCTCAACTACATCACGCCGGACTACGTGCACGTGTTCGTCGGTGGCAGAATAGTGAAAGAGGGTGGACCGGAGCTCGCGGAGAAGCTCGAGGCCGAGGGGTACGAGGCGTTTGCGCCGGTCGAAACGGCAAGCGCAGGAGGTGAGTCGTAGTGGCCGTTACTGAGACCGAGATCGTCCAGGGGATCGGCTCCGACTACGCGATCAAGTACGGCTTCCACGTCCCCGAGGACTACTTCTTCAAGTCCGGCCGCGGGCTCAGCCACGAGCTGATCGACGCGATCTCCAGCCACAAGAACGAGCCCGACTGGATGCGGAAGTTCCGGCACAAGAGCCTGGACTACTTCCTCGCCCGGCCGCTTCCGACGTGGGGCGGCAACGTGCGCGAGATCGACTTCGAGAACATCTACTACTACATCAGGCCGACCGAGAAGCAAGCCAAGTCCTGGGACGACCTGCCGACGGACATCCGCGACACCTGGGACAAGCTCGGCATCCCGGAGGCGGAGAAGAAGTACCTCGCCGGCGTCGGCGCGCAGTACGAGTCGGAGGTCGTCTACCACAAGCTCCAGGAGGAGCTCGAGAAGCAGGGCGTGATCTTCCTGGACATGGACTCGGGCCTCCGCGAGCACGAGGACGTCGTCAGACGCTACTTCGGGAAGGTGATCCCGCAGAACGACAACAAGTTCGCGGCGCTGAACTCGGCGGTCTGGTCAGGCGGGTCGTTCATCTACGTGCCGCCCGGCGTCAAGGTGGAGATGCCGCTCCAGGCCTACTTCCGCATCAACGCGGAGAACATGGGCCAGTTCGAGCGCACCCTGATCATCGTCGACGAGGGCGCCTACGTGCACTACGTCGAGGGCTGTACCGCACCTATCTACACGACCGATTCGCTGCACTCGGCCGTTGTCGAGATCATCGTCAATAAGGGCGGCCGCTGCCGCTACACGACGATCCAGAACTGGTCGACGAACGTCTACAACCTCGTCACCAAGCGCGCCGTCGCCCACGAGGAGGCGACGATGGAGTGGGTCGACGGGAACCTCGGTTGCCTGACCGGCGACGCGCAGGTCTTCACGAATCCTGAGGGCCCGCGCGCGATCGCGGCGATCGAGCCGGGCGAGACGGTTTACGCGTATGACGTGGAGAGCTTGCGGCCCGTGAAGCGGCAAGTGACCGCTGTCCGCGACAGCGGCGTCCAGGCGGTCTTCGGCGTCGAGACCAAGAACCATCGCCAGATCAAGGCGACTGCGAATCACCCGTTCCTCGTCCTCGAGCCCGCCACTCCCGAGGGGGCAGCAACGCTCAGGTGGAAGATGCTTGTCGACATCCATCCCGGCGATCGCATCGGCGTGGTGCAAGGGCTTCCGGACGACGGCCAATCGCGAGATCTCAGCGACTACCGGCATGCCCGCAAGGACGGCCGCAACCGCCCTCGGACTCCGCTCAAGCTGCCGCTTACCACACACGAGGATCTACTCTGGCTGCTTGGCGCCTACATCGGCGACGGATACATCGAGCGAACCTCGTCTGGTACACCGAATCGCGTCTATTACGCGGTGCCGCCGGACGACCGAGCGCGATCCAAGCTCGAAAGCCTGCTCGAGAAGGTCTTCGGCGTCACCGGACGTCAGAAGGGGCCGGTTTGTCTGACCGTCGGCTCAACGGTGCTCGCGGATTTCCTGCTCTGGCTCGGATTAGGCGGGTCCGCCCGGACAAAGCGGATTCCGGGCTGGATCTTCGGCTTGCCGGCGTCGCAACGGCTTGCGTTCATCGAGGGATACCTCGACACCGATGGCCATGTGCGCAAGGCCAAGGTGCGCGATGGGGTGCAATACGGCCAGCTCGCGTTCGTTTCCGTCAATGAGGAACTCCTCCAGGACGTCAAGTCACTGGCGATTACGTGTGGCCTCACTCCCGGAAAGATCAGCCGGTACGTCAAGGACCGGAAGCTCACGCTGGGCAAGGACCTCAAGGAGTACGTCAGTCACGCACTCACCATGAACCTCCGGGGCAACCTGGATGCGATCCGTTCACACGTGCCGCCTGCGAACGCACTTGATTTCACACCGGTACGCGAGATCACGCCGCTGCCCTGGGAGGCGACGTACGACATCGAGGTCGATGGCGCGCACAACTTCGTCGCCAACGGGCTGCTTGTGCACAACTCGAAGCTCACAATGAAGTACCCCGCCATCTGGCTGCTCGGCAAGGGCGCCCACGGCGAGGTGCTGTCGATCGCGTTCGCGGGCAACGGCCAGCACCAGGACGCCGGTGGGAAGGCTGTTCACGTCGCACCGTACACGTCCTCGGTGATCACGTCCAAGTCGATCTCGAAGAACGGCGGCCGCGCCGGCTACCGCGGCCTGCTCGAGGTCGCGAAGGGCGCCCACGGCTCGCGCTCGAAGGTCGTCTGCGACGCGCTCCTGCTTGACGAGGACTCGCGCTCGGACACGTATCCGTACATCAGCATCGACGAGTCCGACGTCGACATCGGCCACGAGGCCACGGTGTCGAAGATCGGCGAGGAGCAGCTCTTCTACCTGATGTCGCGCGGGCTGACCGAGGCCGAGGCGAGCGCCATGGTGGTCTCCGGCTTCGTCGAGCCGATCACGAAGGAGCTGCCGCTGGAGTACGCGGTCGAGATGAACCGCCTGATCCAGCTGCAGATGGAGGGCTCCGTCGGTTGATCCAGGTCGAGCGGACCGACTTCGTGTCGGTTCCGGTGCGGGACATGGAGCGGGCGAAACGGTTCTACCGCGACACGCTCGGGATGCAGAGCCCGGACTGGGACGCCGGCTTTCCCGAGATCGAGAGCGGCAACGTCAGCCTCTACCTGGTCGATCCCACCGCCTGGGGCGGCGCGTTCTCGGCGCACGGCGCCGCGCACATCGCGCTGCGCGTGCCTGACGTAGACGAGGCCCGCGCTCGGCTCGAGCAGTCGGGCATCGAGTTCGAAGGCGAGACACGGGACAGCGGCGTCTGTCACATGGCGTTCTTCCGCGACAGCGAGGGAAATGCGCTGATGCTCCACCGCCGCTATGCGCCGGCCGAGTGATGGAGGTCGAGCAGACAGACTTCGTCACGGTGCCCACGCGCGACATCGAGCGTGCGATGTCGTGGTACCGGGACGTGCTGGGCCTGGAGGTGAGCCCGTACACGCCGGGTGAGGTGGAGACGCCGAACGTGACGCTCTCGTTCTGGAACCCTGAGGCGGACGGGCAGGAGTTCGTGCCGAATCAGGCCGGGATCGGCCTGCGCGTCGCAGACGTCGAGGCGGCGGTCGAGGAGGCCAGGGCCGGCGGTGCCGACGTGATCGGAATCGAGGACTCGGGCGTCTGCCACATGGGCTTCGTCAAGGATCCCGACGGCAACGTGCTCATCCTCCATCGGAGGTACGCGCCCCGTGGCTAGGTCGCAGCTCCTCGAGCGCTACCGGGCCCTTCCGCTGCCGACGGTGACGGAGGAGTCGTGGCGGTTCACGGACCTCGCCGGATTCGACCCCGACGCATTCTCCGCCGACGGTGTGCGAGAGATCGCCGCTCCCCCGACGATGCTCGACCTGGAGGTCGCGGGCCTGGCGGTCGTCGGCGAAGCCGGAATCGAGATCGAGCGGGCGCCCGACGGCGTTCGCTTTGAGCTGCTGGACGAGTCGGACGCGCGGTTGAGCGAGCTCGTGCGGACGGACGAAAAGTTCGCCGCCCACAATGCGGCGATGTGGGAGCACGGACTGCTCGTGGAGGTGCCGAAGGGCGTGGTCCTCGAGCAGCCGCTCTACGTTCGCATTGCCAACAGCGTCGAGGGCGGCGCGCTGTTCTGGCGCCTGCTCGTCGTCGCCGAGCCCGAGAGCCGCTTCAGCGTGATCGAGGAGTACGCGTCCGCGTCGCCCGCGCTGTCTGGCTACTCGAACTCGGTGGTCGAGCTCTACGTCGAGCAGGCGGCCAAGGTCGAGTACGTGTCCGTTCAGAACCTGTCCCGGGAGACGTGGCACTTCGCCTCCCACCACGCGCGGGTCGGGCGGGACGCCGAGCTCGACTGGGTGGCCGGCGGCTTCGGCTCGAAGAAGGGCAAGACCCGCATCCAGAACGACCTGAACGGGCCGGGCGCGACCTCACGCGTGACGGGCGCGTACTTCGCGGACGGCATACAGCATCTCGACTACGACACGTTTCAGGAGCACATCGCCCGCGATACGACCTCGGACTTCGCGTTCAAGGGAGCGCTTCGCGACGAGGCGACCGCCGTGTGGCGCGGGATGATCCGCGTCGAGGAAGCGGCTCAGAAGACGAATGCGTACCAGGAGAACCGCAACCTGCTGCTCTCGCCGACGGCGCACGCCGACTCGATCCCCGGCCTCGAGATCATGGCGAACGACGTCCGCTGCACGCACGGCGCGACCGTCGGCCAGGTCGACCGCGAGCAGCTCTTCTACCTGATGGCCCGCGGGCTACCGCGGGCCGAGGCCGAGCGCCTGATCGTGCGCGGCTTCTTCTCCGACGTCCTCGACCGGATCGAGCTCGAGCCGGTGCGCGACGCGCTCGGCGACGCGCTCGAGGCGCGTATTCCGCAGGCCTAGCGTCAAGCGCCGAAGTCGACGTCCGCGGTCGCGACCGTCCCGGCCGTTCGCCCGGGTGCCGCCTGGTCCGTCCAGTACAGATTTGTATGCGCGATCACGTGGTCCGGCGGCGGTGCTCCCCATGCGGACTGGTCGCCCGTCGTGTGCGCGTCGCTGACGAGGGTCGTGTCGTATCCCCGGACGAACGCGCCGTGGAGGGTCGAGCGGATACACGCGTCGGTCTCCGCGCCGACGACGACGAGTCGCCCGACTTCGAGGTCCGAGAGCACGCTCTCGAGCGTGGTGTCCTCGAAGGAGTCGCCGTAGCTCTTCTCGACGAGCGGCTCGGCGTCGCCGGGAGTCAGCTCCGGGACAATCCGCCACTCGTCGCTCTCTCTCGCCAGGTGCTCGTCGGAGTGCTGGACCCAGACGACGGGGATCCCTTGCTGCCGCGCCTTCTCCACGAGGCTGCCGACGTTCGCGACGACCATGTCGCGTTCGTGCGCTCCCTCGACAACGCCGTTCTGCACGTCGACGACGAGAAGCGCGGTGTTGGGTCGGTGCTCGATTGTCGTCACGACTCCGCGAAATCTACCGGGGCCCGAACATCCACCGGTGACCCTCCGGATCTTCGGCACGGTAAGCGCGCCGCTCGCCCCGCTCCTCCGAGAGGACGATCGCCCCCGCGCTGCGGGCCCGCTCGCGATGGCCGTCCAGGTTCTCGACCTGCACGTAGACGCCGTCGACAACCCACGGCACCTCGTACATGCGCGCCGCCGGCTCGCATTGGTCCCGTAGCCGCTTCGGACTGACGTACGACGCGCCCGGCTTACCGAGGAACACGTAGCCGTTGCCGCTCCGCATCGTCACGTGCGTGACCTCGCCTTCTTGCTCGAAGCGCTCCAGCTCCTCGAATCCAAACGCCGAGACGAGCCAGTCGGCCGCGGCGGCGCAGTTCTCGTAACTAACCATCGGGACGACGTCAGGAAGATCAGGCATCTTCGCCACTCCCTCCGGTAGCGAGCGGATGAGCGAAGTACCAGTCGTGCCCCTCGGGGTCGCGGGCGTGGTAGCGGCGGTCGCCGTACTCCTGGTCGGCGGGCTCATCAGCGATTTCTGCGCCGGCTCCGCGGGCGCGCTCGCAATGGGTATCGACGTCTTCCACGTACACGTAGACGCAGCAGGTGTTCGCACCGAGGTTGCGCGGGCCGCGGTAGCCGCCGTCCGGCGCGCCGAGGAACAGGACGCCCTCGCCGAGGCGCATCTCGCCGTGCGCGACGCGGCCGTCGGGCGTGGCCGAGCGCATCGTCTCCTCGAACCCGAACGCTCGCGACAGGAAGTCGAGCGCGGAGCCCGCATCCTCGTAGAGCAGGTAGGGGGTAATCGTTTGCATATCGAGCCTCCTCGTTGGGATGCGGCTGACGCTACGCGGCGACGGATGCCGCGTCTTGGAAGAAAGTTGCGGGTGGCATGCCGGTGACCGCGCGGAAGTCGCGCGTCAGATGCGACTGGTCGTAGTAGCCGCACTCGACGGCGATCCGAGCCCAGTTCGGCCTCGAATCAGCCCGTGCCACCTCTCGTGCGCGCTCGAAGCGCATCACGCGCGCAACTGCCTTCGGCGGCAGGCCCACCTGCTCCCGAAAGCGTGCCACGATGCGCTTCCGACTCCACCCCAGCTCGCGAGCCAGCGTCCCGACCGGCACTCGGCCGTGCGTCTCGCTGAGGCGCCGCCATGCCCATTCGATCTCACGCGACGGCGGCCGCGCGTCCGCGAATCTCCGGGCGAGCAGCGTGTCGAGCAATTCGAAGCGCGCGCGCCAGCCGTCCGCTTCGGCGAGCTGCTCGACGAGCGTGCGATCCGGAACCACCTCCTCGAGCGGCACGGTCCGTCGGGCAAGCTCGTGCATCGGGACGCCGAACAGCCCGTAGGCGGCGGGCGGCGGCACGTCGATCTGCATCCCGTATGACCGGCCGGCATGCTCGGTCGTCACCTGCCGGTCGGTGAGGCCGCCGACGAAGGAGGCACGCGGTTTGTCGTCGATCAGCCACCCGTGCTCGAAGCTCAGTACGACGACGACGGCGACGCCGGGCCCCTCGCGGCGGCGCAGGGGCCCGGGCGTCGCCTCCGAGAACCCGTAGTAGCGCGCGGCTCGCCCGCGAAGCTCGGGTGCAGGCTCCCCGACAGCGGCCATCAGGTCCGAGCCAGCCGCTTGTACCGGATTCGATGCGGCTCGAGGGCAGCCGCGCCGCGTGTCTCGCGCACCCAGTCCGCGTACTCCTGCCACGTGCCTTCGAACCACGTCGCCTGGGAGTCGCCTTCGAACGCCAGGATGTGCGTCGCGATCCGGTCGAGGAACCACCGGTCGTGCGAGATGACAACGGCGCAGCCGGCGAACTCGAGCAGCGCGTCCTCGAGTGCACGCAGCGTGTCGACGTCGAGGTCGTTCGTCGGCTCGTCGAGGAGCAGAACGTTGCCGCCGGAGCGGAGCAGCTTCGCGAGGTGCACCCGATTCCGCTCGCCACCGCTGAGGTCGGAGACGCGCTTCTGCTGGTCCGGCCCCTTGAAGTTGAACCAGGACACGTACTGGCGCGAACTGACCTCGCGCCGGCCGAGCTCGATCGTGTCGAGGCCACCGCTGATCTCCTTCCAGACGGTGCTGGTGGCATCGAGCGCCTCCCGCGACTGGTCGACGTAGGCGAGCTCGACCGTGTCCCCGAGACGGAGGTTGCCGGCATCCGGACGCTCCTCGCCGACGATCAGGCGGAACAGCGTCGTCTTTCCGGCGCCGTTGGGGCCGACCACGCCGACGATTCCGGCCGGCGGGAGGGAGAACGACAAGCCGTCGAAGAGCAGGCGGTCGCCGTAGCCCTTGGCGAGCCCCTCCGCCTCGATGACCACGTCGCCGAGCCGTGGCCCGGGCGGAATGTGGATCTCGACCCGGTCGAGCTTCACGCTCTCCTCCTCGGCAAGCAGCTTCTCGTACGCGGCCAGCCGGGCCTTCGACTTCGCGTGCCTGGCCCGCGGACTCATCCGAACCCACTCGAGCTCGCGTGCGAGCGCCCTCCGGCGGGCTGACGCCTGCTTCTCCTCGCCGGCGAGTCGCGCCTGCTTCTGCTCCAGCCACGACGAGTAGTTGCCCTTGAAGGGGATGCCGCGTCCGCGGTCGAGCTCGAGGATCCAGCCTGCGACGTTGTCGAGGAAGTAGCGGTCGTGCGTCACGGCGACGACCGTGCCCCTGTACTCGGCCAGGAAGCGCTCGAGCCAGGCGACCGACTCGGCGTCGAGATGGTTCGTCGGCTCGTCGAGGAGCAGGAGGTCGGGCGCGCTCAGCAGCAGGCGGCAGAGGGCCACCCGGCGCCGCTCGCCGCCCGAGAGAGTCGTTACGTCGCGGTCGGCGTCCGGCAACCGCAGCGCGTCGCTGGCGCGGTCGAGCGCCGCATCCAGCGTCCAGCCGTCGCGGCGGTCGAGCTGCTCCTGCACGCGGGCCTGTTGCTCGAGCAGCGCGTCGTAGTCGGCGTCCGGCTCCGCGAAGCGTGCGGAGATCGTCTCGAACTCGGTGACGAGGTCGCGCAGCTCGCGGACGCCGTCCTCGACGTTCTCCCGCACCGTCTTCCCGGCGTCGAGCTGCGGCTCCTGCGCAAGCAGCCCGACCGTCCCGCCCGGCGCCAGCTCGGCCATGCCCGAGGACGGCTCCTCGTCGCCGGCCATGATCCGCAGCAGCGTCGACTTGCCCGCCCCGTTCGGCCCGAGCACCCCGATCTTGGCCCCCGGGAGGAAGGAGAGCGAGATGTTCGCCAGCACCTGGCGATCCGGGCCGTAGAACTTGTCGGCCCGGTACATCGTGAACACGTAGTCGCTCACGGCCGGGACCTTAGCCCAGCGGTTTGACCAGGACGGCTCCCGATACCATGGCGGTGTGGCCGTTACCGCACGCCCGAAGCTCGATCCGCAGCGGGTTCGCTCGGACTTTCCGATCTTCGAGCAGACCGTCAACGGCAAGCCGCTCTCGTATCTCGACTCGGCCGTTACCGCGCAGAAGCCGCGGCAGGTGCTCGATGCGCTCCGGCACTTCTACGAGACCTCCTACGGAAACGTCCACCGAGGGGTGTACTACCTGTCCGAGCGCGCGACGGAGGGGTACGAGGGAGCGCGCGAGAAGGTGCGGAGGTTCATCAACGCGCCTTCTGCCCGCGAGGTCGTCTTCACGCGCGGGGCGACCGAGGGACTGAACCTCGTCGCGTACGCGTGGGGCCTGAACAACCTTGGCCCGGGGGACATCGTCGTCGTCACCGAACTCGAGCATCACTCGAACTTCGTCCCGTGGCAGTACATCTCGGCGCGGACGGGCGCGGGGTTCCGGATGCTCCGGCTCACCGACGGAGGGGAGCTCGACCTGAACGGCCTCGAGCCGATTGCCGAGGAGGGCAACGTCAAGGTCGTCGCGACGAACCTCGTCTCCAACTCGCTCGGCACCGTGAACCCGGTGGAGCAGCTCTCCGCCTGGGCGCACGAGCACGGCGCGATCATGGTTGTCGACGCCGCGCAGGCCGCACCGCACCGAGCGTTCGACGTCCAGGCGCTCGGCTGCGACTTCCTCGCGTTCTCGTCGCACAAGATGTGCGGGCCGACGAGCGTCGGGGTCCTCTGGGGACGACGCGAGCTGCTCGAGGCGATGGAGCCCTTCAACCTCGGCGGTCACATGATCCGCCGCGTCACGTTCGAAAAGACCACGTGGGGCGAGCTTCCGCACAAGTTCGAGGCGGGGACTGCGCCGATCGCGGAAGCGGTCGGGCTCGGCGCAGCGATCGACTATCTCGACGGCATCGGGATGGAGGCGATCGAGGCGCACGAGCACGAGCTCCTCGTCTACGCGCTGGACCGGCTCGCGACTGTCAAGGGCATCGTGCTCTACGGCCCGCCGCCGGACCGGCGTGCCGGCATCGTCTCGTTCAACATCGAGGGCATCCACCCCCACGACGTGGCACAGGTCCTGGACATGGAGGGCGTCGCCATCCGCGCCGGCCACCACTGCTGTCAGCCGTTGATGGACCGGCTCGGCGTCGTCGCCACCAACCGCGCGAGCTTCTACCTGTACACGCTTCCGGAGGAGATCGACCGCCTCGTCGACGGCCTCCACCGGGTGCACAAGGTCTTCGGCTGAATCGTCAGCCCGGCGCGCTGCGCTAGGCTCGAAGCCAGAGTGAGCGACGATCTCTACAGAGAGGTCATTCTCGACCATTACAAGAACCCGCGCCATCACGGCTCCCTGGACGGCGCGGACGCGCAGGCCGAGGGACTGAATCCGCTCTGCGGCGACGAGGTGTCGATCTCCGTGAGCTTCGACGCCGACGGAGACACGATCCGTGACGTTCGCTTCGAGGGTCGCGGATGCGCGATCAGTCAGGCGGCGACGTCAATGTTGATGGAGCTCGTCGAGGGTCGGAGCGCCCAGGAGGTCGCGGGGATGCCGAAGGACGAGCTGCTGGAGGAGATCGGAATCCCGCTCACGCCCGTCCGCCTCAAGTGCGCACTGCTCGGCCTGGGCGTGCTCAAGGTCGCGCTGCACCGCGCCAAGGGGACGCCGCTCCCCGAGGAATGGGCCGGTGGAGACGAGATCGACTTCCGCTGACGGGCGTCGCGTGGCTGAGCTCGACGTCTGCCCGATCGACGAGCTGCCGCCTGGCTCGGTGAAGATCGTCCGCGCAGGCGAGCTTGCGGTCGGCGTCTACAACCTCGACGGGGAACTGCTGGCGATCGAGGATCGCTGCTCGCATGACGACGGCCCGCTCTGCGAAGGCGACTGGGATCCCGACGAGGGTGTGGTCGTCTGCCCGAGGCACGGGTCGAACTTCGACCTCCGCACCGGCGAGCCGTTGACGCTCCCGGCCTTCGAGCCGGTGGAGACGTTCCCCGTCCGCGTCGACGAGAAGGGGATCGTCAAGATCGACGTGACTTGAGCCGCGCGCGGATCGACTCTGCGAGCTGTTCCGGCCTGGGATCGTCGAACGCGACGAGTGAGAACTCGCTGCCGGGCTTGAGATAGAGCACGACGGCCCGCGTCCGGTCGCGGATGTCGAGGAACAGCTTCTCGCCGCCCGTCCAGAATCTGCCCTGGCGGCGGTCGGAAAACGGCAGGGCGACGCCGAGTCGCCACGACCAGGAGTGCGGCACGTCAGGGAGGCCGACCTCGACCCGATCGATCATCGAGTAGGAGAGCGAGAGCTCGCTGCGGAAGACCGCGAGCGAGTCCAGGCCCGCGAACAGGATGCGGACGCGGTCCTCGAAGACGTCGACGTAGCGCGGCACGACGGAAGCCTAACCGTCCGGAACGTAGACGAGCTCGAGCTTCATGCCGTCCGGGTCGTAGAAGAACACGGCGTAGTAGCCGGGGATGTAGTCGTACTCCTTCGGGGCGCTCTCGATCGCGGCGCGGGTGGAGACGAGCCAGTCGTGGCGCTCGTCGACGGCCGCCCGGGACGCGGCCGCGAACGCGACGTGGTGGACGCCGAGCGCGTAGCGGTCGTACGTGCCGGGACGCGAGTTCGACTGTCGCTCACGGAGGCCGACTGCCGCACCGAGCCCGCCGAGGTACCAGACGGTCTCGCCGCGTTCGCCGACGATTGTTCCCAACCGGTCCCACCCGAGAGGACCGAGGAGCCCGCGGTAGAACGCGAGGCTGCGCTCGACGTCGCTGACGACGAGGTCGACGTGGTGAAACGTGCGCGTCGACACGCGTGTAGTTTGCCGCCGTGCTCGACGACCGCGTCCGGGCGGTGCTCGCCCGTCTCGAGGAGGAAGACGCGCGAGAGCGCGCCGAGGACGTCGAGGCTGCGCAGCGGTCGCGGGCCGTGGCGCGCACGACGGGCCAGTTCCTGTTCGCCCTCGTCGCCCCGCAGATCGACTGTGAGGTGCTGGAGATCGGCGGCTCGCGGGGCTACTCGACGATCTGGTTCGCGGCCGGCGCGCGCTATCTCGGTGGGCGCGTTCTCTCACTCGAGCACGACCCGCACAAATGCGAGGCCTGGCGACGGAATGTCGCCGACGCCGGTCTCGATGGATCGGCCGACCTGCTGGAGGGTGACGCGTTCGCGCTGCTGCCGGCGATCGACGATGTCTTCGACGTCGTCTTCATCGACGCGGAGAAGGACGACTACGAGCGGCTGTTCGAGCTTGCGCGCGGGAAGGTCGAGCCGGGCGGCCTGATCGTCGCGGACAACGTGCTCTCGCATGCCGAGACGCTCGGGGCCTACTCGGCGGCGCGGCAGGCGGACCCGTCGCTCGAGACGGTGACCGTACCGCTCGACCGCGGTGTCGAGGTCAGCGTGGTTCTGCGCTGACGCGGCGTGCCGCTGGGAGTTCCGTTTTACGGATCAGCTACAGTTCTCGTACCGCGGAAAGGAGGTGGTCCGAATTGATTTCTGACAGTACGGGCAGTGGAGGTACCAGCGGGTAGAGGCGTGTCCCCGGGACCCACGGGGAATCGCCTAGCCAGCGTAGGGGACTCGCTGTTAGCGCCGTCCGGCGGTGCACAGCCGGACAGGAAGCGCCTCTACTAATTCGACGCTGGTAGCCGAGGTTAAGGGCCGCGCGATGCGCGGCCCTTTCCTTTGCGGAGCCGGGTTCATCCCGGCGGAGCGACTCCGCGCGAAGTCGCGTCTGCCTTCGAAGGAGGGGGCTCGTGGGGGAACCATGGGTTGCCCCCACGTTGTGGACGCTGGTAGCCGAGGTTAAGGGGGCCGCGATTGCGGCCCCCTTTCCTTTCCTACGCGATCGTTGGCCGCGCCATCAGCGCGCGACGATCAGGAGAATCTTTGTCCCGGGTGCGAGGTGCGTTCCGGCCGCGGGAACTTCGATGAGGACGCTGTTCGGAGCCGCCAGAGAGCGCTTGCGCATCGGCTTCTTGTACGTCCCGCAGAGCGCGCTCTTGAGCACGCGCTTCGCCACGGTCATCTGCATGCCCTGGATATCGGGAACCGTGCAGTGCGGGAGCCCTTCCCAACCCGGATCCTCGGGCGGCCCTCCAGCCTGCGCGGCCGGAACTGCGAGAGCGCCGAGGACCGCCGCGGCCGCCGCCCACTTGACCATCTGTCGCGAGAACCTCATCTTCCCCTCCTCCGTCGCTGTATCCGGTGGACGGGCGAGGAGGGCTCGCTCTTCCGAGAGATTCACAGGGCTCTCTTAGCGGGTTCTTAACGACATGGCCGCCCGTTCCTGTCACGATTTGCCGATGCTGCGGCTGCTCCCGCTTCTTGCCTTCGGTGCGCTGCTCGTTCCCGGGACGGCCCAGGCGTCCTCCGGCGACCCGCGGTTTCCCGACATTTCGTTTGCTCGGGCCGCCCTCGTCCAGGACATTCCGTCGTGGGGGGGCGGTTACACGGTCGCGGACCACTACACGGTCCACGTCCGGACCTCGATCGTCTACCCAGTGGACGACCAGCAGAACCAGGACCTCGCCAACTTCCTCGACAGTGCGCTCCACGGCCAGGAGATCGAGACAGTCACCATTTACCGAGTCAGCCCATCTGAGATCACGCAGTACTGCGGGAGCGCTGATGCGCTCGCCTGCTACGCGCCGGATGCGAAAGTGCTTCTAACGCCTGTCGAGCCGGCAACCGCGGACTTCACCGCCCAGGCGGCGCTGCTCCACGAGTACGGCCACCACGTCGCGAACTCCCGTCGCAATCCGCCGTTCGACGCGGTCGACTACGGACCCAAGCGCTGGGCCACCTACGAGAACGTCTGCGCGCAATGGAAACGCGGGGAGGTGTTCCCCGGAGCCGAAAGCTTCCCGAACTACACGCTGAACCCGGGCGAGGGCTGGGCGGAGGCGTACCGCGTCGTGAACGAGGCGCGGCTCGGGCTTAATCAAGAGCCGATCGTCGTCGATTCGCGCTTCCAGCCGAACACCAGAGCGGCGAGCTTGGTCGCGCAGGACGTCCTCAATCCCTGGAAGCAGGGGCCGAGCTACACGTTGCCCGGACGCCTGACGGCGGGTCGCTCCCGCACCTACCGGGTATCGACGCCGCTCGACGGCAACCTCAACGTTCGCGGCCCGGCCGGCGTCCGGCTCTCCGTACTCGGGGCGACAAAGGCGAAAGCCACATTGCGCTCGGCCAGCGCCGTCGTGTGCGGTCAGCGATCGGTGCGGGTGCGCGTGACCGCGAAGCGATCCCTGCGCTACAGGCTCGCGGTCACGAAGCCCTAAAACTAGGCCGCCCGCCGCAGCTGCTCGTCGAGCGGCAAGAGCTCTAGGCCGAACGTCCGCGGCGCATCGTCGTTCGTGACGACGTTGTCCACGTGCTCCAGCATGGTGAGCAGGTCGCGGGTGAGCGGGATGTTGCCGGGAAGCCGCTCGGTTACGAGCGCGTTGACGCGCATGAGCGAGACGGGGACGTGCATGGAGGGGCGGCGCTGCCCGAGCACCCGCTTCAAGCGCGCCCAGAACTCGTTCCAGGACACCGCGTCGGGGCCGCCGAGCTCGAAGATCCGGTTCGCGGCCTCCGGCTTGTCCACCGCGGCCGCGAAGTAGGCAGCGACGTCATCCGCCCAGATCGGCTGGATGCGTTGTTCGCCGGAGCCGATGATCGGCGTCACGGGCGCGAGCTTCGCGAGCTTCCGGAACGTCGGCAGGATGCCGCCGTCGGGCGCGAAGATGAAGCTCGGGCGCAAGACGACGTGCTCGACGCCGCTTCCCGCGACCGTCTGCTCCATCTCCCACTTCGCGCCGTAGTAGGGAACGAGGTCGCGCGTTTCCTCCGCGGTGCCGAGCGCGCTCATGTGGATGAAGCGGCGAACGCCAGCCTCCTTCGCGGCGCCGGCGAGCGACCGCGTTCCCTCGGCCATGATCGCGTTGAACGCCTCCTGCTTGCCCTGGCGGATGGCGACCAGGTGGATGACCGTCTCGCAGCCCTCGACGGCCCGACGAAGGCTGTCTGGATCCGTCATGTCGCCCTGGGTCAAATCCACGCCCCACTCGGACAGCTTCGTGGCCTTCCGCGGATCCCGGACCAGGCAGCGAACAGGCCGATCCTCCACGCGCAGACGCCGCACGACGTGACCGCCGACGAAGCCCGTGCCGCCGGTGACGAGGATCACGCCTCGCTTTCCTTCCCCTGAAAGTTCTGCCAGTAGCGGCTCGGCGTGGGGCCGCGCTGGCCCTGGTACTTCGACCCCAGGCCGGCGGCGCCGTAGGGACTTTCGGCCGGCTCGGTGAGCTGCACGAACGAGAGCTGGCCGATCTTCATGCCGTAGTAGATCGTGATCGGCAGGTTCGCCACGTTCGAGAGCTCCAGCGTCACGTGCCCGTCCCAGCCGGGGTCGATGAAGCCCGCGGTGGAGTGGATGAGGAGGCCCATGCGGCCCAAACTACTCTTGCCGTCCAGGCGTCCGACGAGGTCGTCGGGCAATCGGATCCGTTCGAGCGTCGAGCCGAGGACGAACTCGCCCGGGTGAAGGATGAACGGGCGCTCTCCATCGATCTCTACGAGCTCGGTCAGCTCCTCCTGCGGCTCCCGCACGTCGATGTACGGATACCGCGCGTTGTGGAAAACGCGGAAGAAGCGATCCACACGGACATCCACGCTCGACGGCTGTAGCAGCGATTCGTCATACGGCTCGATCTCGATCTGCCCCTCTTCGAGCAGCCGCCGGATCGTGCGATCTGAGAGGACCACCGAGCGATGTTACGGCTGCAGGCGCTGGATCTGCCAGCCGCTGCCGCTCGGGGTGTACAGGAAGCGGTCGTGAAGCCGATTCTCGCGGTGCTGCCAGAACTCGTAGCGCTCCGGCGCCAAGCGGTAGCCGCCCCAGTGCTCGGGACGCACCGGTTCGCCGTCCGCATACCGTGCCTCGAGCTCCCGGAACCGCTCCTCGAGCCCCGCCCGGCTCTCGATCGGCTCACTTTGACGCGAAACCAGCGCGGCGAGGCGGCCCCCGAGCGGGCGCGTGCTGAAGTACGCGTCTGACTCGTCCTCGGGAAGCGGCTCCACCAAACCTTCGAGCCGGACCTGCCGGCCGAGCGGGTGCCAGTAGAAGAGGAGCGCCGCGTGGGGGTTTGTGCCGAGCTCGCGGCCCTTCCGGCTGCCGTAGTTCGTGTAGAAGCTGAAGCCCCGCTCGTCGAAGTCCTTCATCAGCACCATGCGGACGGACGGCCGTCCCTGCGGCGTTGCCGTCGCCAGCGCAACCGCATGCGGGAACGGGACGTCGGCCGCCTCCGCCTCTCGGTACCAGGCCGCGAACTGGCGGAGCGGGTCGAGATCGAGGTCGCTTCGCCGCAACGGCCGGGCGCGGAGGTCGTCGAGATCCTCGCCGATCGCCACGGCTCAACACTAATCGCGCGGCGCTCTCCACCCGCTCCGATATCGTCCGGCCGTGGCCGTTACCCGCACCGTTGAGCTCCGAACCGAACTCCCCGGGCCCCGTTCCCGCGAGATCCTCGCCCGGAAGGAGCGCGTCGTCGCGGCGCCGCTCTCGGTTCTGTTCCCGATCGTCGTCGGCGAGACGTCCGGCGCGACGATCACGGACGTCGACGGCAACGTCTTCCTCGACTTCACCGGCGGCGTCGGCTGCCTCAACGTCGGCCACTCGAATCCGCATGTCGTCGCGGCTGCGCAAGAGCAGATGGCGAGGTTCAGCCACACGGACTTCACGATCCTGCCCTACGAGGTCTACGTCACCCTCGCCGAGCGGCTGATCGAGATCGCGCCCTTCTCGAGCCCGGCGAAGGCGGCGTTCTTCAACGCCGGTGCGGAAGCGATCGAGAACGCCGTCAAGTTCGCCCGCTCGTACACCAAACGCCCGGCGGTGATCGGATTCGAAGGCGGCTTCCACGGGCGGACGCTCCTCGCCATGACGCTGACCTCGAAGATGCACCCGTACAAGGCCGGACTGGGGCCGTTCGCGCCCGAGGTCTACCGCGTGCCCTTCGCGAACGAGTACCGCGGGCCGGACACGAGCGCTGCGCTCGAGGCGCTCGAGCGCGCCTTCACGACGCATGTCTCCCCGGAAAGCGTCGCCGCGATCGTGCTCGAGCCGGTTCAGGGCGAGGGCGGATTCATCGTCGCTCCACCCGAGTTCATCCGCGGAGTGCGCGCGTTCTGCGACCGGCACGGCATCGTCCTCGTCGTCGACGAGGTGCAGACAGGCTTCGGCCGCACCGGCCGGTTCTGGGCGATCGAGCACTACGGCGTCGAGCCCGATCTCATGGCGGTGGCGAAGTCGATCGCCGCCGGACTGCCGCTCTCGGCGGTTGTCGGCAAGGCCGAGATCATGGACGCGCCTCCCGATTCATCCGTCGGGGGCACGTACGTCGGCAACCCCGTGGCGCAGGCGGCGGCGCTCGCCGTCCTCGACGCCATGGCCGACGAGGACATCCCCGGCCGTGCCGCCGCGATCGGGGAGACCGTACGAGCGCGGATGGAATCCTGGAAGCAGCGTCATGACGAGATCGGCGACGTTCGCGGCCTGGGAGCGATGCTGGCGATCGAGCTCGTGCGAGACCCGGCCTCGAAGGAGCCCGCGCCGGAGGTGGCGAGCGCAATCCTGACCGAGGCGTTCAACTCCGGCCTGCTGCTGTTGAAGTCCGGCATCTACTCCAATTGCATCCGCGTGCTCTGCCCGCTCACCATCTCGGAGACCGAGCTCGACGAGGCGCTCGGCATCTGGGAGCAGGCGCTGGAAACCGTCCTCGGCCACTAACCGTCGCCACCTTCGCCGACAAAAGGCCCAATTCCGGGCAAGATTCGTCCATGGTCGTGGGCGAGGTGGTTGCCGGCCGGTACGAGCTGGAGCGTTTGGTCGGCACCGGCGGCATGTCGAGCGTCTACCGCGCCTACGACCGTGTTCTCGATCGCCGCGTGGCAATCAAGCTCCTCCACGAGCGGCTCTCGCACGACGACGACTATCTAGCCCGCTTCCGCCGTGAGGCGCGTGCGGCTGCGCAGCTGAACCACCCGAACATCGTCACGGTGATCGACCGCGGCGAGGAGCGCGGCCGGCCGTACATCGTCTTCGAGTTCATCGACGGCGAGACGCTCAAGGGCGTCGTCGAGCGGCGCGCGCCGCTGCCGATTGGGGACGCGCTGTCGATCGCGCTTCAGGTGGCGGAGGCGCTCTCGTTCGCCCACGCGCGCGGAGTGATCCATCGCGACATCAAGCCCCAGAACGTCATGCTCGCCGACGGACGCGCGAAGGTCACCGACTTCGGGATCGCGCGCTCGCTCGACGGCGACGCCGGTGTCACACAGACGGGTACCGTCCTCGGGACCAGCGACTACATGGCGCCCGAGCAGGCGCTCGGCGAGCACGCGAGCGAGCGGAGCGACGTGTACTCCCTCGGGGCCGTCCTGTACGAGCTCCTGACGGGTGACGTTCTCTTCTCCGGAGAGAGTTTCGTCGCCGTCGCGCTCAAGCACGCGTCCGAGCCGCCGCCGAGCGTCCTCGAGCGCCGGCCCGACTGCCCCGTCCGCCTCGCGGCGGCGGTTGATCGCTGCCTGGCAAAGGACCCGGAGGAGCGCTTCGCCGACATGCACGAGCTGATCGACGAGCTCCACGAGTGCCTCGCCGACATGGAGCGGCGAGGAGACGAGGACGCGACGCTGATCGTGGCGCCCGCGCGGCGGGCGCGGCCTGTCGCGCGCGAGCCTCGGGGCCGCCGCGGCGTTCTGTCGTGGCTGATCCTCCTGCTCGCGATTGCGGCGCTCGGCGCGATCGTCGCGGTCGTCGTGCTGGAGCGGAACTCGATCCGCGATGCGCTGCCGATCATCGGGTCGAAGAACCTGCCGCTGAGGGCGGTCGGCGCGTATGACCCCTACGGAGACAACGGCACTGAGAACAACGGCCTCGCCTGGCGGGCGACCGACGGGAACCCCGACACCTACTGGCTGACCGAGGGATACATCACCTTCTTCAAGCCGGGCGTCGGCCTCGTCCTGCGGGCGGGCCACACGGCGCGGATGACGAAGCTCACGATGTCGACGAGCACGCCGCACCGCTTCCGGGCTCAGATACGCGCCGCAACGTCGGCCGACGGGCCCTTCACGCCGGTGTCGAGCTGGCAGCGGGCACAATCGAAGACGACGTTCAGCGTCGACACCCACGGCGACAGCTACCGCTTCTACGAGATCTGGCTACGTCTCCCGAAGAACGCCTACGCCGTCGGCGGCGTCGCCCGGATCAACGAGGTCACCGCCCGCGCCAAATAACGGGGGGAAGAACGGGGGAAATGGCGTTTCCGCTCACGGGGGAAATGGGGTTTCCCCCGTGCACCCCCTCCCAGACCCAAAGACAGACGCGCCTTCGCGCGCCGTGGCTGCGGCCGGCCAAGCCGGCCTCCGCCCAGAACCCCTTGAAGATCTGCTCTTACTGACGGAGCCGGGCTTTGCCCGGCGGGAGTCACAGCGCGGGACGCGCGTCTGCTCTTGGGTCGGGGAGGGGGCCACCGGGGGAAACCCCATTTCCCCCGGTCAAAAGCGGAGGCGAGCTCGCGCGCCCGATCAGGGGGCGTAGTACGCCTTCTCGACGATGTAAGCGACGGCCGCTGTCGAGAGGCCGAGAACGCCCAGTGAGATCGAGACACGTAGGCCTCGATGCAAGCGTGACCGCTGTAATTGGAAGCCGTCGGTGAAGTCGCGCACGAGAGCGGCTTCTTCATCGAGCGTGAGGTTGGCCATCGTGACCGCGGTCGCGTCAGCGACGACACGGTTCCAGAACAGCGCGAGCCGACGAGGTGCGACAAAGGGTGCCATTGACATCACCGCGGCGAGCAGGAGCGCCCAGGCCGCCCAGGCGAGGACCCGGGGCGGTCCATTCTCGAATGTGTCGAGCTGTGTCCACAGGCCGACAACACCTACGACCTGGGCAGCGACGACCCGGGTCGTCGTCTCCTCGAGGCTATTGACGCTCGCCTGGATGAGGCGTAACAGCTCCCATCCGGCGTTCACGGCCCGGATGCGGTCGTCGGGGCTGCTCCGTTGCGCTACCTGCTGGGCCACCGCCAACCTTCCCTTTCTCCGGTTCGGTGCGGTCGTCGCCAGGCGGTCGTGCCAGTCGTCACCGGAAGAAAACAACGTCGGCGGCCTGCAGTCAACCGTAGGAAGCCGGCTCGAGAACCTGCTGCGGACCCTGCCCGCATGACCCACAGATGGGTTGGTGCGCAGCGCCTGGCGACGATAGGCGCGACCCGCTGCAGTTCAGAATCGCAGGCGAGCCCGGCGCGCGTGGCGCTCGAGCGCGAGCTGGATCAGGCGGTCGAGCAGCTCCGCATAGCCGATCCCGGACTTCTCGAAGAGCTCTGCGTAGACGCTCGTCGCGGTGAAGCCGGGGATCGTGTTCAGCTCGTTGACGAGGACATCGCCATTGTTCCCGTCTGAGACGAAGAAGTCGACGCGCGCCATTCCCTCGCACTCCGACGCGACGAAGGACTTGACGGCCAGCTCCTGGACGCGCCGGATCTGCTCCTCCGGGAGGCGCGGCGGGACGATGAGATCCATCCCACCCTCGTCGTACTTCGCGGAGTAGTCGTACCAGTCCGCATCGGTGAAGCCGTGCGCGACGATCTCTCCGGGCAGCGAGGCGATCGGATCGCGGTTGCCGAGCACGCTGCACTCCACCTCGATCCCGTCGACGAACTCCTCGATCAGCACCTTCTCGTCGTGCTCGAACGCCAGCGCCACCGCGGGGCCGAGCTCCTCGGGCGTCCGCACCTTCGACACGCCGACGGAGGACCCGAGCCGAGCCGGCTTGACGAAAACCGGATAGCCGAAGGGGTTTTCGATTGGCTCACCCTCGCGGAGCGCGATGCTCCGCGTCACGGGCACGCCCTTGTCGCGCATGACCGACTTGAACAGGTCCTTGTCCATGCAGAGCGCCGAGGCGGTGACGCCCGCGCCGACGTACGGAACGTCGGCAAGCTCGAGGAGCCCCTGGACGGTGCCGTCCTCGCCGAACGGGCCGTGCAGGATCGGCAGCACGACGTCGACATCCGCCAGCGTCGCCGGCACGCTCGCCCCGTTCACGGGGACGAGCTCACGCGATCGCGGCGGCGGCGCTCCGTCGAGAAGCTCGCGGCGCTCGCCGGCCGTCACCTGCCAGCGGCCGTTGCGGCCGATCTCGACGTGCACGACGTCGTAACGGCCGGGATCGAGCGTCTCGAGCACGGACGCGGCCGACGCGAGTGAGACCTCGTGCTCGCTGGAGCGGCCTCCCATGAGCACCGCAACCCGCACCCGGTCTGCTCCGTTGCTCACGGAGTCTGCGGCCCCGGAGGTGGCGGCGTCGGGCCAGGCGTGGTGGTGGTGTCGTTGTTCGGTGTCGGGGTCACGAGCTGACCGACGACGATGGTGACCTTCGAACCCAGTTTCGCCTGCGCACCGGACTGCGGGGATTGCGAGAGGACGATCCCGTCCTCGTTCGGATCCTGGGTGTCCTGCTTCTGCACCGAGACCTTGAAGCCCGCGTTCTGGAGCTGCGCCTGTGCCGTTCCGACCGGGAGGCCGGTCACGTCCGGGACGGCCGTTGTCGACGGTCCCTTGGAGACGCTGAGCACGACCCTCGTCCCCGGCGGGACGCTGCTGCCGCCGCTCGGGTCCTCGCCG
>JBKPNC010000113.1:0-12631 GCA_046732435.1 Actinomycetota bacterium | reverse complement strand
AGGCGAACCTTTTCACCTGGACGCCGGACCGTCGTTACGACGTCGTCTTCTTCGCCTTCTGGCTCTCTCACGTGCCGCTCGAGCGGTTCGAATCTTTCTGGTCGCTCGTCGCAGACTGCCTCGAACCGCGCGGCCGGGTCTTCTTGGTCGACGACGCCTACCGGACGGCTGAAGAACTCATCGAAGGCGCGTCGTCCTCGACCATCCGGCGCCGCCTCGACGACGGTGCAGCGTACCGGCTCGTGAAGGTGCCCCACCAGCCCCGAGACCTCGAAGAGCGGCTTGGCCGCTTGGGATGGCGGGTCACGGTCACTCCGACGTCCGGGCCTCTCTTTTGGGGTGCAGGCCGTCTTGACCGCGGCGACGTCGCCAATGGTTCCTAGCGCCGACAGTCGCGGCAGAAAGCGCTCGGGAAGACGAGATCCTCTGCGAGCGCGCCGCCGGGTGCGAGCGCGAGCTGCGTGATCCGGAACGTGCCACGCCCGACGATTGCGCCGGTGACAGCGCAGACGCCGCCGAGCGGCTCTCCCCGGGTACCGAACTCGGTCGCCGCACACGCGAATGTGGCCGCCCCGGGCGGGAGCTCGGTCGTGTACACGGAGCCCGTGACGATCGGCCGGTCAGGATCGCCGGTCTCGAACGCGACGACCGTGCCGTCGAGCTCGTTCGAGAAGTCGACCAGGCCGCGCAGCGTCTCGGACGCGTGCACGGGCCAGGCGGTTAGCGGCGGCTGCTCGAACGAGGGCGCGTCGAGTATTCCTTCGACGTGCACCGACAGCGGCCCGGATGCCGCCGCCTGCGCCGGCGTCGCCTGCGCTGCGAGGACCCCGGCTGCGATGGCCAGGAAGGTGATCAGCCCGCGTCTCACGCTTACTCCCCGGTCCAGGTCGGCGGGCGCTTCTCGAGGAAGGCGCAGATGCCCTCCTGCGCGTCGCCGGCGAGCGCGTTTGCGGCCATGACCGACTTGGTCAGGTCGTACGCACGGTGCTCGTCGAGCTCGACCTGCGCCCAGAAGGCGTCCTTGCCGATGCCGGTGACAAGTGAGCTCGAGCGGGCGATCGCCGCGACGAGCTCCGAAACCGCCTCGTCGAGCGCGTCGGCCGGGACGACGCGGTTGACGAGCCCGTAGGAGACGGCCGTCTCGGCGTCGATCGGATCGCCCGTGAGCAGCATCTCCAGCGCCCGCTTCCTACCGACTGCGCGCGAGAGCGGCACCATGGGCGTCGAGCAGAAAAGCCCGATCTTCACGCCGGGCGTGGCGAACCTCGTTCCATCGGCGGCGACGGCCAGGTCGCAGGCGGCGACGAGCTGGCAACCCGCAGCCGTCGCGATGCCGTGCACCTTTGCGATCACCGGCTGCGGGACGCGATGGATCGTCTCCATCAGCTCCACGCAGACGTCGAACAGGCGCTGGTAGAAGGCGAGGTCGCGGCCGACCATCTCGGACAGGTCATGGCCTGCCGAGAACGCCGGCCCGGCGCCCTCGATCACGATCGCGCGCAGCTCCCGATCCTCCGCGAGGTTTCGAAGCGCCGCGATCACCTCGTTCATGAGCGCGAGGCTGAGCGCGTTCCGCTTCTCGGGTCGGTTGAGCGTGATCCGCGCCGCCGGCGGCTCCTCCGCCACCAGCAGGTGCTCGAAGCCGGTGAGCGCTGTCGCCATCCCGGAGAGCGTAGCGCCGACGCTCCTACTCCGGAACCAACGTCAGCGAGTCTCGATGCTGCGGGCTGACCACGGCGAAGTGACGGCGGTCGAGCGTGGCCAGCGTCGTGGCGCCGGGCGCTCGCACGCGACTACCACCGAGGCATCCTCGGGGCGCTCGTCGCCTCGCGCCCCTTAGTGGTCCTCGAACTCCCGAACGAGGCGCTTGGGAGCGCGACCGCGCCAGGGCATCGACGAGCAGCTCGCCGAGGCGTTCCGCGTCGACCGCATCGAGCCACACGAGTACATGCGGACTCGTCCGCCAGTGCGGCGTAATGAAAAACGCCTCGGGCGTATCACGCATGAGCAGCTCCCGCTCATCGCGGTCGACCCAGACCGAGTCAGCTCCCCGCGGACGGCTCGAATCGACTCCTCGTCCGGCACCCGCAGGCGAGGGTTCTTGCGGACGAGCACCTTCCCATCCACACGCCAGGCCGGCGCAGACGTCGGTGGCGGATCGAGCTCAGTGCCAGGGAGCGCCGCGACGGCCTCGCAGACGGTCTCCCAGCTCGCCACTAGCCGCCCTCGCCGCCGGGCAGCTCTTTCAGCGCCTGCACTCGCTCTGAAGCGGAGTCGGCGCTCGTCGATCCGCACCGGTGCGGAGACGGGGATCGCGTGCGGCGGCGGATCGACGGTGCTGAGGGCGCGGACGACGACGAAGTTCTGCTTGGAAAGCTGGACGAAAGGTTCGGGAAAGGCACGGTGGGATGATGTCTCAATGCATGTCGTCTCGGTGAACGTCGGCCTGCCGCGCACGGTTCGGTGGAAGGGACGCGATGTCACGACCGGCATCTTCAAGGAGCCGGTCGAGGGCAGGATCCCGCTGCGTCGCCTGAACCTCGACGGCGACCGCCAGGCCGACCTCGCTGTGCACGGCGGCGCCGAGAAGGCCGTCTACGCCTACCCGCTCCAGCATTACGCCTTCTGGCGCGAGGAGCTCGGACGGGAGCTTCCGTTCGGGAGCTTCGGCGAGAACCTCACGATCCTGTGGCTGCCCCTCGAAGACGAGACTGCGGTCGGCGACCGCTTCCGCATCGGTACCGCCGAGCTCAGGGTGACGCAGCCCCGGCTGCCCTGCTACAAGCTCGGCGTCCGCTTCGGTCGAGAAGACATGGTGAAGCGCTTCCTGGCGAGCGGCCGGACGGGCTACTACCTCGCAGTGGAGGTCGAGGGCGACGTCGGTGCGGGCGACCGCGTTGAGCGCACGTGGCAGCATCCGGCGCAGATCCCGGTTTCCGAGATCACGCGCGTCTACGCGAACGAGCGCGGCGACGTCGGCGCGATCGAGCGCCTTGTCGGGCTCGACGCGCTCCCGGAAGACTGGCGCACGTACTTCCAGAAGAAGCTCGCCGCCTGAGCGTGTCACCTCACTCGGCGTGCGCCCCCGCTCCGCTGTAGGCGCGCCCGGCGAGGTAGGACAGGTACTCGTTGAGGTTGAGCGGGTTCGCCGTGGTGCGCCGCCGGGTCGGGCGATCACCGCTGACCGGTTGGTAGCCGGCAAAGGTCGACTCGAGCACGCCCTCGCCGCCGGTCAGACCCGGCACCTGGAGCTGGAGATCGCGCACCCGCGCGGCAGGGAGGAATGCCTCGACGGTCGAGAGGTCGCCGTGCAGCGAGGGCGTGTCGACGTCCGCGCCCATGCGCCCCAGCGCGGGCATCACAACGCCTAGGGCGTCCGTCGGGACCTCGAGCGTCACACGCACGATCGGCCCGCAGACGGCAATCGTGGCCCGCTCGAGCGCCTCCATGAGCACAATCGGCGTCAGCTTCCGGAAGTCGGCGGCGGTGCTGGTCGGCCCCCGCCTCGAAGGCGGGCCGTCCGCGACGCTGTAGCTGCATCTGGTCATCGTCACGAGGCAGTCGGTCACCTGCCAGCCGTAGAGCCCCTCGCGCAGGGCCTCGCGGACGTACTCGGCCATGTTGTTCGTGAAGCCGTCGATCGTCTTGTAGACGTAGAGCGGGATCGTGCGCGTATCGATCGCCAGTCGGAAATCGACTCCCGAGCCCTCCCTCGCCGGTTCGACCCGGAGGCCGATCGTGGCGTTGAAGGGGTTTGAGTCCGCGTGGAGGAGCTGGACCGCCTCGCCGGTGGCGACCGGACGCTCGACGTAGATCGGCGTCGCCTCCCGAAAGGTGACTTCGACGCCGAAATCGTTCGCCAGGGTCGCCTGGATGACCTCGGTCTGCACCTCGCCGTAGAGCGACACCGACAGCTCGCCGCGATCGTCGTCCTGCCGAACGTTGATCAGCGGATCCTGCTCGGCCAGCTGCGCGAGCGCGGCGCGCAGGCGTGCCCCGTCGTCCGGATCGCGCGGGACGACGACCGATTCGAGCGTCGGCGGCGGAAAGTCGTGATACAGCGGCGGCGTCGGCTCGTCGCCGATCCGATCTCCGATCTGGCTGCCGCCGAGTCCCCACAGCTTGGCAATCTCCCCGGCGACGACCGCCTGCCGCTGCGGTGCAGCGCCACGGTCGAAAACGCCGATTGCCGTCACCTTGTTCTCCGCGCCGTGACCGAGCTGCAGCCGGTCGCGCGCTCGGACAGTGCCGGAGAACATGCGGACGTACGCGATCTTCTCGCCGGTCGGGCCTCGCTCGATCTTGAAGACCATGCCGGAGGCGGGGCCTTCGGGATCGCCCGCGGCCGCCGGCAGGAGCTCGACGATCCCTGCCATGAGCGCGTCGACGCCGGCGCCAGTGATCGCGGAACCGAAGAACGCGGGATGCAAGAGCGCCTGCTTCGTCTGCGCCGCGAGCGCGTCACGAAGCCGGCGCGACGAGACGCCGGCCTCGTCGGAGACGTAGTCGGCAAGAAGGTCGTCATCGTGCTCGGCGAGCACGTCGACGAGCCTGGCCGCGAAGTCGGCATCGTCGTCCGCGTAGGGCACGGCGGCCGCCGCCCTCGTGCCCCCGCCCGACACCGTTCCCATTCCGACCGTCGATCGAGTAAGCCGCTCGGCAACCTCCCTCAGCGTCCGGTCACAGTCGGCGCCCATGCGGTCGGCCTTGTTCACGAACACGAGCGTCGGAATCCCGAGACGCCGGAGCGCGCGCATCAGGATGCGCGTCTGCGGCTGCACACCCTCGACGGCCGAGACGACGAGCACGGCCCCATCCAGGACGCTCAGGACGCGCTCGACCTCGGCGATGAAATCCGGGTGGCCGGGCGTGTCGATCAGGTTGACGGTGACGTCGTCGATCGCGAAGGACACGACCGCCGACTTGATCGTGATGCCGCGCTGGCGTTCGAGCGCTAGGAAGTCGGTCTGCGTCGTCCCTTTGTCGACGCTACCGACCGCGTCGATGACGCCGGCCGCATAGAGCAGCCGCTCGGTGAGAGTTGTCTTACCGGCGTCGACATGCGCCAGGATCCCCAAGTTCAATGTTCTGCGAAGCACGAGTCATACCCTCCGAATAGGTCACAAAGGCCTTCTGGATGGACATGACAGGTGCTCGCATTTCCGCTCCTTGGTCGCTGGCGCTGACGGGATCAGGATAGCGCGGGCCGCCGGGCGGGTCACGCCGCGCCCCCCGCGAATCCTCGACTATCCGAGGGCGCCGAGAACGGTCGCGACCAGCGCCTGCTCGACCTGCTCGGCGCGTAGCCGCCTCGCCCGCAGTTCGCCGCTGGCCGCGTGGATCAGCGCAAGCAGCATCGAGAGGTGCCACTGCGCCGGCACGTCTTGACGGAAGGCGCCGCTCCGTTGACCGCGCTCGATCAGCGGTTGCAGAAGCGCGAGCAGCGGTCCGTGGCGGCGGCGAAGCTCGGCCTGCGGAAGCTGCGTAGTGAGGGCGACGAGCGCGTGGTAGCGCTCGAGGTAGCGCCAGGCCGCTGTGACGACGCGCGCCAGTGCTTCCGTGGGCGCGCCGCGGTCGGGCTCTGTCGCGGCGATCACCTCCACGGCGTCTGCGATCGCGCGGGCGGTGACGGCCTCGAGCAGCGACTCGCGCGCGGACGACGCCGGCGCGCCGCGCGGCGGCGGGCGCTATGGGCTCGCCGCCGCTCGTACGACCCCGACACGATCACCGCGACACATGTAGAAGACCCCCGCGTTCGCGGGGGTCTTCCGTAGCAGGCCTGTAAGCCGGATTCTGTCTTGGGTGACCATCCATCTCGGCCGGCGATTTCCCGACGGCTCGAGCGGCGCACCCGGCCCCTCGGCGGGCCACCTGGTGGCGGGGCCTGTTCGCCTTGCACCGGACGGGGTTTGGCGAGCCGCCGTGTCACCACGACGCTGGTGGGCTCTTACCCCACCGTTTCACCCTTACCGCCGGCGTCTCCGGAGATTCGGTCTTCGCCGGAGGCGGTCTCCTTTCTGTGCCACTTTCCGTCGGCTTTCGCCGCCTGGGATTTCCCCAGCGTCCTGCCCTGCGGTGTCCGGACTTTCCTCGAGCCCGAAGGCCCGCGGTCACCCGGCCTGCATCGACAATTGTAGCTGCGTCCCTGACGATCGCCCGCGCGCCGCGAGGTGCATGCCGCACTCCGGACAGCGCAGTCCCGCCTGCGTGCGCAGGACGAATTCGCCGCAGACCGGGCACTCGAGGCTCGCGCCCCGCTCGAGCGCGAGCAGCTCCTGGTCGAGCGTTCGGTTCAGGGCCACCAGCTTCATCACACCCGGCGGAAGACGCCCACCACCTTTCCGAGGACGTGTACGTGGTTCGCGTAGATCGGCTCCAGCGCGTCGTTTTCCGGCTGCAGGCGGATGCGACCGTTCTCGCTGAAGAACCGCTTGACGGTCGCCTCGTCGGCCGATTCGTCATCGCCGGCGAGCGCAACGACGATGTCGCCGTTCCGCGCATCGCGCTGGCGGCGGACGACGACGTAGTCCCCGTCGAGGATGCCGGCGTTGACCATCGAGTCTCCCTTGACGCGCAGCACGAACTCCTCGCCGCCCCGCAAGAGCAGCTCCGGAACGCCGACGTAGTCCTCGATGTTCTCCTCGGCCAGCAACGGCCCGCCGGCCGCGATCTCGCCGACGAGCGGCAGCTTGGTGAGCGTCTCGGTGCGTTGGTGCCCGACGAGCTCGAGCGCACGCGGCTTCGTCGGGTCACGCCGGAGCAGGCCGGCGCGCTCCAGGTTCGCCAGGTGGGCGTGCACCGTGGACGGCGACGCCAGCCCGACCGCCTCACCGATCTCACGAACCGTCGGCGGGTAGCCGTGCTTGTCGACGTACGCGACGATGAACTCCCAGATTTCCCGCTGTCTCTGCGTCAGCATCGACCTCGCCCCTCCTTGGCATGCGAACGTTTGTTCGTACCAAGAAGGTAGCGCCGGGATCGGACGGCGTCAAGCGCGGGGGTGAGGCAAGCACCTCGGTTCCGCACACGCGAGTGCGCTGGAGAGGACTTGAACCTCCACGGGCCTACGGCCCACAAGGCCCTCAACCTTGCGCGTCTACCAATTCCGCCACCAGCGCTGGCGACGGCCATTGTAGCGGCGCCTTTGCAGACGCTCGGTCGCCGCCGGGGGAACCTCCCGGTTCCCCCGAACCCCTTCCCCTGGTCCGCTGCGCGGACAGACCGCTTCGCGGTCGGAAGAAACAGCCGCCTTCGCGCGTCCTTATGAACAGCGAGGCAAGTGAAGGGAGCCCGAGATGTACGGAAGCTCGACCATCTATCTCGAGTTGGCAAGGACGCGGCACAACGAACTGATGGCGACCTCGCGCCGGTACCAGTTTCCGAAGAATCCGGACGAGGAGCCCGAGAGCTCGCTGGTGAGCGGCGCGGGGAGATTCCTGGCCGGCATCGTGTCGACCGTCTCGCGCGTGACGCATCCGAGGACGGCGCCGCACAAGCCCGCCACGGATCCCTGCTAGAGATCCTGCCCGAGAGCCAGAGGCAGCGAAGCGCTCCGAAGGACGGGGCGCTTCGGCGTTAACGGGCTGCTACTCGAGCGCCGACCGAAGGTCGTGCGCGAGGTTCGACGGTGTCAGATCGACGGTCGGATCGAGCTCGGACACCCACGCGCCGTCGGGCGCGTAGATGCGAACCGGCGCGGAGTGCACCGACGCGCTTCCCGTGTCCACGGCCGGCAGCACCTGGAACGCACGCCAGACGGGCCGCAGCTCGCCGACGCTTCCGATCAGGTAGCCGACCGCACGCGCAGCGCCCTGCCGCCGCAGGAATGACCGCACGCGAGCCGGCGAGTCGACACGCGGGTCGACAGTGATCGCGTAGAACCCGACCCGGTCGCGGTCGGCCGTGCTGAGCTGCGCGTACGCGAGTCCCATCTGCCGCGCGATCACCGGGCAGGACTCCCTGCACGCGGAGTCGAGAAACGTCAGCGCGACCGCCTTCCCGCCGAGGTCGGCGCTCGTTACGCGTCCTCCGCGATAGTCGCGCAGCGAGAAGGCCGGCAGCGTGAGCCCGTCGGGAGGCTTCGTTCCCACATACGACGGTGACGAGGAGCCGCCACAGCCGGCGACCGCAGCCACGGCGGCGGCAGCCACAACGGCCAGGGCTGCTCGTCTCACTGCGGGAGGATCGAACGGACGCCGAGCGTCAGCGTCGCGCGGTCGACGGGCCCGGCCGAGTGCGCGACTGCCCGCCCGCGCGCGTCCAGGAAGTACGTCTCCGGCGTACCGGTCAGCCCGTACGCCGTGTACACGTCGTCGTTGCCGTCGCGGACCGAGACGTACGGTGCCTGCGTCCGGCGCAGGAACCGCCGCGCGTCCGAGGTCAGGTCCTCGTGGTCGATGCCCAGGAAGACGACGCGACCCGCGTACCTGCGCGCCGCGGCGGCGAGCGCCGGCGCCTCGTCGCGGCAGGGGCCGCACCAGGACGCCCAGAAGTTGATCACGACCGGGTGCCCACGCAGCTGCGCGAGCGAGACGTCACCGTCCGCGGCGGCTCCTCGAAGTCCTGCCGGCCAGTAGCGAGTGTCATTCGAGATGACCGGGAGTGTGAAGCCGGGCGCGAGCGGGCGCTTGCCGGCGGCGATCGCCGACACGAACTGGGAGCCGTTGTCCCGGACGACGAGTCGCCAGACGAGCAACGCCAGCAGGCCGGCCACCAGGACGAGCGTCGTTACCTGGAGCACGAGGACGAGCGGACGCCGCCCCCTGGGGGCCGAAGCCTCGGCGACCTCCTTCGCCTCCACGCCTCGACCTTGTACCAGCTGCATGCCGCACTCGCGATCGAGAGCGTGCTGCGACGTCCGCGCGTTACGGCCGGGTCCCTCCCGGGTAGGGCAGAGTGAACGAGAAGAGGGGAGTCCCGATGATGAACATCTATCTCCGTAAGCAACCGCAGCGGTCGTCCCTGCTGCCCACAGCGATCGCGTCGGCGATCTCCGCGCTCGTCGGTCTTTTGACCGGCTTCGTGCTGTTTCGACGCCGCCGGCCCAAGGCAGCCATCTCGCCGACCGGCAAGCGCGTCGACCAGGCGATGACGCGCGACCCGCAGTCGATCGCACCGCTGACGCCCGTCTCCGAGGCGGCGAGGCTCATGCGCAGCCAGGGCGTCGGCTCGGTCCCGGTCGTCGACGACGGCCGCCTGGTCGGCATGGTCACCGACCGAGACATCGCGCTGCGGCTCGTGGCCGAGGGCAAGGACGCGCAGGCGACGCCGGTCGCGGAGGTCGCATCGGCCGAGATCGTCACCGTGCGGCCGGAGCAGGAGCTCGATAGCGCGCTCCAGTTGATGGCGCAGCACCAGGTGCGGCGACTGCCCGTCGTCGAGAACGATCGGCTGGTCGGCATCGTGTCGCAGGCCGACGTGGCGATGGAGGCGCCGGGCCCGCCGACCGCTCAGGTGGTCGAGGAGATCTCGCAGCCCACGCAGGCCGCGTAACCGCTCCCGCAATCGCCCGGCATGCGAGGCTCCGCCGCGTGAGCGGCGGCCCGTTGGTGCAGCGTGTCGCGATTCGCGGCTTCGGTCCGCTCGACGGGCTCGAGTTCGCTCCGCCCAGCGTATGCGCGCTCGTCGGTGACGCCGCCGCCGGCAAGTCGACGCTGCTGGAGGCGGTGGCAGCGGCCCTGTCCGGAGACGACGCCGGGGTCGAGGCCGACTACGGACGCGGCCCGCCGCAACACGTCTTCTTCCGGGCGGCGGCGAGAACGCGCGACCTCGGCCCGCGCCGGTCACCCGCCGGCGCCGCGCTCGGTCTCGTCGCCGACCTCGAGGGCCGCGCCGAGACGCGGAGCAGCGGGACGGTCTTCCTGATCGAGGAGCCCGAGCTCTATCTCAGACCCCAGGCACAGCGCTACCTCTACCGGGTTCTGCACCGGCTTGCCGCCGCGGGCAACCAGGTCATCTACTCGACGCACGCACCCGCGCTTCTCAACGTCACGCGGCTCGAGGAGCTGGCGTTCGTACGTCGGCTGCCCGACGGGCGCACGGAGATCCACCAGCCCGGGCCGCTTCCGTGGCGCGACGAGGCGTTCGAGCTCGCCAGCGACTTCGATGCCGAGCGCGCCGAGCTCTTTCTCTCCCGGGGCGCCCTGCTCGTCGAGGGACGGACGGAGAAGCTCGTCTTCCCGTTCGTCTTCCGCTCCCTGGGCCACGACGTCGACGCGGACGGGCTGACGATCGTGGACTGCGGCGGCAAGTCCCGGATCGCGCCCTTCGCCCAGGTCTGCGACCTCTGCGGGATTCCGTTCGTCGCCGTGCACGATCGCGACTCGCGCGGGGGCGGCCGGCCGCCGATCCCCGCCGAGCGCGCGCTCAACGATCTGATCGCGCGAACGGTGCCGCACGACCGCCTCGTCGTGCTCGACCCCGACCTCGAGGGTGCGAGCGGGCTCAGCGCGCACCGGCACAAGCCGGAACACGCCTGGGAGCACTTCATCGGGCTCGACGCCGCGCAGATGCCGGAGCCCCTGACGCGCGCGGCCAAGCGCCTGCTCGCCCTCGCAGGTCGAGACTGAGTCTTGACACCCGTTTGGGGGACGCGTATAACCTAAGGGCAGCGATATTTACAGTAAAAGCTGCAGTTATCTTCTCCTCTCCTGGCGGGGCCGCAGCCGCCAAAAGGAGCGACATGCGGGGCCCTGAACGCCCCGCATGTCGCTCGGCTTCTGGCTTTTCGGAGCTTCGAGGGCTTGCCCTTTCGCGCCACGCGTCCTACACTGCGTGTGCGGCCTTCAGCAGAAAGCTGAAGAGAAAGGAAAAAATGACTGCGGCCATCCTCGTCTGCGAAGACGACCCCACGCATCGCGAGCTGATTCGCGCCAGCCTGGCGCGCGGGAACTACCGGCTGTTCGAGATCGAAGACGGGCGGCACCTGCTCGGAGCCGTGCGCAGCACGCTCCCGGACCTCCTGATTCTCGACCTCCGCATGCCGGAGTCAGACGGCATCGACGTGCTCGAGCGGCTCCGCGCCGATGCGGCGACCGCCGACGTGTCGGTACTCGTCCTCTCCGGCGCCGTACGCAAGGCCGACCGCGAGGCGGCCTTCGCCGCCGGGGCTGACGACTTTCTCGCGAAGCCGTTCAGCCCGCGCGAGCTTGCCCAGACGGTCGAGGCGCTCGTCGCCCAGCGGCACGCCGGCGTCATCAGGCTCGACGCGGCCTGATCACGCCGCCTAGGCACGACGCCCCGCTCCGATACTCTCGCGGGCGTGGCTCAGGGACCGCTCGACCTGATCCGGATGCTTGGCGAACGGCTGCGGGAGTCGACCGCAGGCGATCCTGCGGCCGACTGGATCGCCGACCAGGTACAGAGCTTCCGGCGTCCCGAGACCCCGCGAACCCTTTCCGAGCTTCAGCGCGAGCTCGACGAGCTGATCGGGCTCGGGCACGTGAAGGAACAGGTAGCGGCGCTGGTCGCCTTCCTCCAGGTGCAAGCGCAGCGCAAGGAGCACGGGCTCGCCGAAGCCGCGACCACGCAGCATCTCGTCTTCCTCGGCAACCCGGGTACCGGGAAGACGACGGTCGCCCGCCTCCTGGCGCAGATGTACCAGGCGATCGGCCTGCTCCGCCGCGGGCACCTCGTGGAGGTCGACCGCGCGGGCCTCGTCGGGCAGTACGTCGGCACGACCGCGCTGAAGACCGACCGCGTCATCCGCCGGGCGCTCGACGGGGTGCTGTTCATCGACGAGGCCTACGCGCTCGCGCGCGACGACGTTCGCCAGGACTTCGGGCCGGAGGCGATCGAGACGCTGCTCAAGCGGATGGAGGACTTTCGCCACCGGCTGGTCGTGATCGTGGCCGGGTATCCGCGGTTGATGAACGCCTTCCTGGACTCGAACCCGGGCCTGCGCTCGCGCTTCGCGCGGGAGATCACGTTCCCCGACTACACGACCGACGAGCTGATCGCGATTACGCACAAGTTCGCGCGCGACCAGGACTACGGGCTCGATGACGACGCGGAGGTCGCGCTGCGGACGGTGTTCGAGTCGGCGGCCCGCGGCGAGGGCTTCGGCAACGCGCGGTTCGCGCGAACGATCTTCGAGCAGTCGCTCAACGCCCAGGCACTCCGGCTCGCGCCCCGGGATTCCGGGCCGGTGCCGGAGCTCGACCCGCCGGCGCTCGCGACGTTGACCGGTGACGACGTTCGCGCGGCGGCGCGAACGCTCGGCGAGCGGGCGGAGGACGACCCGCGCCCCTTCTTCCGCCGCCGGCGCAAAGCCTCCTAGCAGCGTTCGTGCGCGCGCAGGCCGCCACGCTGGCGCTCGCTGCAGCGGTCGCGTTCGCGCTCGCGGATTCCTCCATCGTTGTGCTCGCGCTTCCGGAGCTCTACGGCGACTTCAATACGACGATTCAGGGCGTGTCGTGGGTGATCACGGCGTACAACCTCGCCGTCGTCGTCGGCGCCCTCGCCGTTTTGCCGCTCGCGGGCCGCGTTCGGCCGGCGGCCTCGGCGTTGGCCGGTCTGCTGGTCTTCGCGGCCGCCTCGATCATCTGCGCGGCGGCCGGCGGGCTGGCGACGCTGATCGCGGGCCGCACCGTGCAGGGGCTCGGCGCGGCGCTCCTGCTCGTCTCCTCGCTGC
>JBKPNC010000112.1:0-3932 GCA_046732435.1 Actinomycetota bacterium | reverse complement strand
GCCTAGGTCATGTCGAGGGTTATGCCTCGCGCCAAGTGTGGACGCAGGTACGGGGTGAGCTTCCCGCCAGCATTTCTGGTTTCTATGTATACGCGCGCGAGCGCGAATACCAGACCGCGGAGGGCTGTGAGTACAGAAGACGTCCCCAAGACCTGTCCCCAATCGTCAGTGCCCGACGAGCGAATCGGTTGGAGATCGCTGTATCCAGGGCTTTTGCGCTTCAGTGCTCACCGCTCGACCGTCGATCACCTCCTTTGAAGGGTGGTGCTCTATCCGGATCGTCGCGCAGTCACCCAGACGATCTGGTTTTCCACACAGCTCACGGCGACCACTTTCTGTCGCCGACAATCCTTCTTCGTCGTCAGCTCTACCCAGCACTGCAGCGTGCGCAGATCCCGCGGATCGGGCCGACGCAGGAGCTTCGCACGTTCCATAGCTTCCGGCACACGTTTGCAAAGCGCGCTCTCGAGAACAGCGCTCAGATCACGTGGCTCTCCCGCCACCTCGGTCACTCGACGCTGAAGGTGACCACCGACATCTACGGGCACTGGGAGCGGGCTGAGCGCAAGGTGCAGGCTGCCAAGATGGAAGGGGCCTTCCCGGTCTGACGCCAGCATGGGACTCGCGGTCCCAATGCCACTCCGCGTGTCCATGGAAGGCTGACGAAGATTTCACCTTTGCAGGCGTTCTATGAAATGGGCCGGGTAGGAATCGAACCTACGACCTTGGGATTAAAAGTCCCCTGCTCTACCAGCTGAGCTACCGGCCCAGAGCGGACTAACGGTACCCTCGCGCGGTGCTCCGGGCCGACCTCACGCTCGAGATCGCGCGCTCAGCGGAGGACGTGTTCGCGTACTTGACCGATGTCGGGAAGCTGCCGGACTGGCAGGCGAGCGTCGTGAGCGCACATTCCGATGGTCCGCTTTGCGAAGGGTCACGGATCGTCGAGCAGCGCTCACTGCTCGGCCACGAGGCCGAGACCGAGCTCGAGGTCACTGCATGTGAGCCAGGGCGCCGCCTTGCCCTACGCACCGTCCGAGGGCCTGTCGACCTCACGATCGACCACGAGCTCGAGCCGGCCGGGGAGGACACGCGGCTCCACGTCACCGCAACCGGCAAGCCCGGCGGTCTCCTGCGCTTCGCAGCGCGCGCTGTGGAAGCGAAGGCCAGGCACGAGCTTCGCCGCGACTTCGAGCGCCTGAAAGCCAACCTCGAGCGCGCCTGATCGTTCCTTGTATATTTTCCCGCCTCCCGGGCTACGAGGGGGAGTCCGGGTTGTCAATCGAGGGCAGGGGAGAGGAACCAACCGAATGTCAGTTCGCAAGCTCGGCTTGCTTCTGGGAGTACTCGCGCTCGTCGTGACGGTCGCCGCGTCCGGGCTTCGGCCTCGAGCGGCGCACCGACGGTCGAGCCGCAGCTGATTCAAGACTCCCAGATGAAGGCTCTGACGACGACCGAGGGCGGCGCCGACGTCCTGCCCACCACGCGGACGGTTGCGCACTGGTGGGGCTCGTCGCTCAACCCGCACAACGGCGTCACGTACGGCTACAACATGGTCGGAGCGGACCCGAACAACTGCTCGGGCTCGGCCTGCAACGTCACGATCGAGGCTGACATCACGCCGCTGATCGTGAACATCGACGGGTTGACGTTCAGCGGCAGCGACGTGCTCGCAGCGACGCTCGCGTCGCCGCAGTTCGCGCTGAACGACTACGGCTCGACTCCGTTTGCCACGGCAGGCGCGCCGAACGTACCGCGCGGCCCCGGCGGCGTGCTCTCACAGACGCAGACGGGGCAGCAGCTCCAGCTGGAGGACGCGACGATGCGGTCGCAGTTCAACCAGGGCGGGAGCGGCAACTACCACGTCATCCTGCACCCGAACGTCAAGCCGGCGGTCGTGATCAACGTCCCGAACAACCAGGGCGTTCTGCTCCAGAGCGGCCGCGGGGTGATCTTCGCCGACGTCAACATCAGCTGGTGGGCGTCCCAGATCAAGAACCTCCAGAGCAGCGCCGACCCGACGCACCTTCCGATCTACCTGACCGACGACGTCCTGCTGCACATCGGCAAGGACGTTTTCAACTGCTGCGTGATCGGCTTCCACGGCACGCACGCGACGGGTCTCGGCAAGGGCTACGGCGGCTCGAACGGCAACGCACCCGTGCAGACGTTCGCGTGGGCGTCGTACCTCTCGGCTGGTATCTATGCCCGCCCCAACGGCGGCACGGACTGGGCGCTGCAGGACATTCACGCGCTCAGCCACGAGATCGCCGAGTGGGGTGACGATCCGTTCGTGAACAACTATGTGGAGCCGTGGCTCACGCCGACGGCCCCGCAGTACGGCTGCACCAACATCCTCGAGACCGGCGATCCGGTTGTCGCAATCGGCTTCGCCAAGGGAACGAACACGTTCCGCCAGGGGCCGAACCCGAACGGCAGTCAGAGCGCCGACGGGTCTACCACCCGGAGGACGAGGTGTTCCTGCCGTGGTTCATGCGGTTGGCTCCGAACACGGTCTCGGAGCCGACGCAGAGCCCGTCGACGAACATCGGTCGCTACACGCTGATGGGCGACCTGAATCCGTTCCCGGGCTTCCGCCAGCCGGCGACCGGCTGCTAGAAGCCAGGACAGCTGGCATTACCGAGGGGGCCCGGGCAACCGGGCCCCTCTTGTTGGTCAGCAAGGCGCCGTAAGGCGCTACGCTCGCTTGCATGATCGGAAACGTTGGGGACACCCTTGTCATCGAGTCGGAGCGAGCGGACGCGACCGGGCGGCGAGGTGTGATCGAGGAGGTGCTCCAAGAGCAGCCGCCGCGCTACCGCGTGCGTTGGGAAGAACGGCACACGAGCATCCTCGCACCCTCCGCAGGCTCCGCCCGGATCGAACGGAAGAGGCGCTCGCGCGCAAAGGCGAAGACGTCGGCCTAGCCCGCCGTCGGCTCCTCCTTGCAGATGTCGGCCACAAGCGCCTGCTAGGAGGAACTGGCCGCAAGCTTCGCGGCGTCCTCACGTGCCAGCATCGCATCAAGCGTTGCGTACTCCGCCTCGACGATCGCTGACAACGCAAATGCGATCGCGTCCTCCGCGTCGGCCTCAGCCCAGTCGGCGTCACGGTCGGCCACGTTGGCGTCGACCGCCGCCTTTTTGGCATCCATGCGCTCCCGAACACGCTCGATGTGGCGCTTCAAGTCGGCCTGCATCTCCCGCCAATTGCTTTCGCCCTCCCTGGCGGCCTCGTCAGTCTTGGCACGCAACTCGGCCGCACGTTCATCAGCGTCCCGCCTCGCCCCGTCCAACTTCGCCTTGATCTCTGCCTGATTCTGCTCCGCCGCAGCCTTGACGGTCCGATCCGCCTTTTCGACCTGCTCCTTGAGCTTCGCGAAGTTATCCGTCACCGACATCCCTACCCCCTCCTTTCGGTACGTGCCGTGAACGCTACGCCCCCACACCGGGGCGGTCAACCTGATCTGGGTTACGTGCGTCGACAACACCGCGGGTAGGTCATCCACCCTCTCCGTTATGAAGAGCAGATGACCGTTGCAGAACCCCACTCGGGGAGCAGGGATACCGGTGGGCGCGAGGTCAATGTCTCGCTCTCTCTCTCTCCGGACGATGCTGCTTGTCGCCGGCCTCGCCGCGGTCGCGTGGGCACTTGCGTCGATCACCAACGTCCTTCTCGTGATCTTCGTGTCGCTCTTCAGCGTCGCCGTTCTCTCGCCGGTGGTGAGCGCGATGGAGCGACGGTTGGGTTGGAGCCGGGGGTGGTGCCGACGGTGCTCGTGCTGGCGATCGTGCTCGTTATCGGTGTCGTCGCGTTGATCCTGGTGCAGGCGATCAGCGGCTCAGTGCGCGGGTTCAGCGACGACTTACCACAGATCGTCGACAAAGCCAGGCACAGCGATCTCGGCGGTCTCATCAACAGCGGGAGTGACT
>JBKPNC010000111.1:0-40732 GCA_046732435.1 Actinomycetota bacterium | reverse complement strand
CCGCGGACGAGTGGAGCCGGCGGGCCAGCCGGCGCTCGCTCGACGAGGTCGTCGTACGCCGCTAGGGCGTTCCTGAGGAAGGTGCTAAAACCCGGGCGTGCGACACGGGACGACCTCTCGCGGCGCCCGTGTCGCCGCTCTCGTCAGCGTCCTGCTCGTCTGCGGCGCCGCCGCGGCTTCGCGTCCCGGACACGCTCCCGGGCCGGCGCATAGTCCGACCGCCGAGCAGGGAACGACGCCGCGGCGCAGCCTGGCGGCAAACGGCGTCAGCGAAGGCGTGGTCTCGACGGGCGCCGACGCCTGGCACCGCGCGCGCTACACCGGGAAGGGTGTCACCGTCGCGGTCATGGACTCCGGCTTCAACGGTTGGACGAGCGTCCCCGGCGCCAGCCTCGCCTTCACCCAGTGCGGCGACGCGGAGCTGAACGGCAGCGACCACGGCGCCGCGGTCGCGCAGATCGTCGACCAGATGGCGCCGGACGCCACCATCCTCCTCTACTGCGTCGGCGACGAGTCGCAGCTGGCGAGTGCCGTCTCCGCCGCCGTCGGCCGGACCCCGCGCGTCGACATCATCGTCGAGTCGCTGAGCTGGTTCAACGGCAGCCGGGGCGACGGGCAGAACCCGTCGAGCGCATCGCCCGAGGGCGTCGCGGCCGCCGCGCGGGCGGCCGGCATCCTCTGGGTGAACTCCGCAGGCAACTTCGCCCAGCGCCACTGGAGCGGCACGTTCGCGGACAGCGATCACAACGGCTGGAACGAGTTCAGGGGAATAGACGAGGGAAACACGGTCGCCATCCCGGGCCACGGCTCCGCGTGCTTCGACCTGAAGTGGGATGCGTGGCCGCCCGCCAAGCCGCAGGATTTCGACCTCTACCTCTTCCGGCAGGCCGGGTCCTCGTTCATCGACCACGTCACCGCGCCAGGCGGATCTCTGGCGCACTCGATCAACCGCCAGACTGCGTCGCAGCCCCCCGTCGAGGAGCTCTGCTGGACGAATCCCGGCGGCGATCGCGCGTTGGTGTTCGCCGCCGTCGATCGCCTCGGGACAACGGCGACGCCGAGGTTCGACCTCTTCATCACCGCCGACGACCTGCAGTACCAGACGGCCGCTGGAAGCGTCGCGGAGCCGGCCACGTCGCCGAGCGTGCTCGCGGTGGGAGCGGCCTGCTGGAAGGACAACAAGGTCGAGGCCTACAGCTCACAGGGGCCGACGATCGACGGACGCGTCAAGCCCGATCTCGTCGGGCCGGACGGCGTCTCGTCGCCGTTTTCCGACTTCGGCGACTTCTCGGGTAATTGCCAGACGAGCGGCTTCCGCGGCAGCTCCGCCGCGGCGCCGCACGTCGCGGGCGCCGCCGCGCTCGTGCTCAGCCGCCACCCGAGCTGGACGCCCGCGCAGGTCCAGACATACCTCGAGCAGAACGCCCTCGACCTCAGCCCCCGCGGGAAGGACAACGCGACCGGCTCGGGGATGCTCCGGTTGCCCGGCTTCCCGCCTCCTCCACCGCCGCCGCCTCCGCCTACTCCACCTCCGCCGCCCCCGCCGCCCAAGCTGCGGATCGTCATCTTCCAGACGATCCCGTTGCATTCCCAGGCGGGTGCCGTCTTCCGGGCGCGAGCCGTCGTCGCGGCCGAGGGCTCGTTGCTTTCCACCGGGCGTGTTCTCTGCTCGGCGAAGCTGGGATCGACTCGCCTCCGGGCTCGCACGGCCCGCTTCCGGAACGACTTTGCATGGTGCGGCTGGAGCCTGCCGCGATCCGCCGGCGGCAAGCGCCTGCGCGGCTCCCTCGGCGTGACCTACAAGCGCGGGGTCGTGCGCCGCGCCTTCACCCAGCGGGTCAAGCGGTCACCGCGCTGAATCCCGGGATGATGTCGGTGCCGTACGTGGCCAGGGTTTCCTCCTGGCGGTGGGTCATCAGGTAGATGTTGAACTGGTCGACGCCGACCGCCTCGAGCTCCCGCAGCTTCTCCGTGATCTGCTTCGCGTTCCCGAGCACGCAGAAGCGATCGCAGATCTCGTCGGTCACGAACTCGCCGTGCTTCGCACCGACCCGGCTGTGATCCTTGTAGTCGTAGAACTTGCGCGCCTTGACGAAGTCGGTCAGCGCGGTCGGAATCTCCGAGTCCCAGCCATACCGTTCGATCAGGTCCATGACGTGGTTGGAGACCATCGCCGGGAACCACCGCACCTCCTCGCGCGCCTCCTGGAGGTCGTCCGACAGGTGTGACGGGGCGCCGACGATGCATTTGAGCTCACTCGGGTCGCGACCAGCCTCCTCGGCCGATCTCCGCGCCGTGTCCATGATCCACTGGATGATCTTCGGGTCGGCGAGCTGGATGATGACGCCGTCGGCGACACGGCCCGCGACCGCCAGCGCCTTCGGACCGTAGCCGGCGATCCACATCGGAATCTCCGGAAGATCACGCCGCGCCCACTTCAGCTCGAGCTCCTTCCCGTTCCACTCGACCGGCCGGCCGTTCATCAGGTCCTTGATCATCCGGCAGCGACGCTCGAACTCGGCGACCTTCACCGGCTGGAGCCCGACGACACGCCGCGATGAGTCTCCGCGGCCGATACCCATCACCATCCGGCCGTCGGAAAGGTCCTGCATCGTTGCGTACCAGCTGGCCGTGACCGTCGGGTCGCGGATGCCCGGGTTGGTCACGAAGTGGCCGAGCTTCAGCCGGCTCGTCCGCTCGGCAGCGATTGGAAGCGTCGCGTAAGACTCCTGCCAGAGGACGTGCGAGTCGTACGTCCACCCGTAGTGGAACCCGTGGCGCTCGGCCAGCTCGATCAGCTCGAAGAAGCGAGCGTAGGGCGGGTCGGGCAGGACGGTCACGCCGAAACTGAGCATCTCGTTACGACCTCCGGGAGCGGAGACTCAGGTTGACATCTTCGCACTCCACGATCGGGCCGATAGCGTCGACGACCTGGCGGTTTCAGGTGCGATCACCGGGCCGTCGTGGAGCTCGCACCGGCCCTGCTTGTCGTCGGTGATGGTCGCCGCGTCTACGTGGACAACCACGCGCGGCCGCTGTTCGGCCTTCGATTCATCGGTCAGCGCCTGGTTGACGAGCTCGAGCAGCGCCTCCACGCGGTCGGAGCGGGGCGGCCGGGACGACTCAGCGGAGGCGTGTGTTTGCTGGTCGCGCTCCTCCTTTCGCCGCCGCTCGCGGATGCGTTCGCGCGCGGCGTCGAGAGCGCGGACGAGGACGGTGCCGTCCTCGGAAGCCAGCCGGGCTTGCAGGACGAGCGAGCCGTCGTCGTCCCAGTAGTAGCTGACGTATTCGAGTTCGTGCTGGCGGCCTGCCTGCTGAGCGCTGACGCGCTCGTAGACGCGAAGCGCTCGCGCCAGCTGGGCGGCGGTCAACACGCCGGCGAGCTTCAGCAGCTGTTCTTCGCAGGCCGGCGTCGCGACGCGGGTAAGCGCGCGCACTTTGGCGAAGGTGAGCTCGCCGCGCTCGAACGCGGCCCGAGTGACCGGCAGCTCGGCGAGCGCGCGGGAGACCCGCACGAGCTCCGCGGCCTCCCACTAGGAGACGCCGAAGCGCCACGCGACCCAGCCCCTCGAAGGTCGTGCCGACGTCATCGGTGCGCCGGTCGTACTCGGCTAGCAGCCCAAGCCACCTGGCCATCGCCGCGTTCATGTGCGCCTGCTGCTGCACCAGCTCTGACTCGAGCTCCGCCACCGTCGGCTCTGTTTAGTCTTGTTGTCTCAATTGACAACAAGACTAACACACGCGCGGGACGGACATACTGCGACCCAGTTGCCACTCAGTGGGGGACCGACCAGGCCCGCACTGTCACCTTCGGCGGCATTGCAGCCGAGCAATATTGCCGCTGAAGGAATCGAACGGTTACGCGAGCGTGCACCGTGCGCGGCTCCGTCGCCTGCGTGAACGCTAAACGCTGCGTCCTTTCGGCCCGCCAAGGCAGACGGGCGTTCTGCCAGGCTGAGCCACGACTCGCCGCGTGAATGTCCCGGCCGTGAACCGAATCGTGGTCGTGGCGCTGCGCCAGAACGCTCGAAACGCGAGTGCATGGCGGGCGTCACGAGATGGCGCCGTCTTACAGCGCCATGTGATCGTCCCGAGCGCGGGAAGCGAGACAAGTCGAAATGGCCCAATCCTCCCGTTGCGGTCGTTGCCGTCGCCAGAGCCAACGCGACCATCGAGGAAGGCGCCCGCACGCCGTTGGTCCTATGGACAGGCGAACAGGTGAGGTCCCTCTGGCGGACCGCTCTCAGTGCGGCTCTTCGTAGAGCCAGACCTCCGCGATCTTCCCGGCCTCGGTGCGGTACACGGCGAGCTGGCGCCACTCCTGGCCGTCGGCGTTGAGAATCAGGATCGTCGCCGCGTAGCGCTCACCGCCGAGCAGCTCCTCGACGCCGTACGTGATCGGACGCCCCTCCCAGGCGCCGCGACGGTGGAACCAACGGAAGGCCTCCTCGAACCCCTCGAAGTTGCCGGCCAGCTCGGGCGGATGCCAAGCGTGCAGCACCCCTTGCTCCGCGTACAGGCTCTTGGCGCGCTCGAGATCGCCGGCCGCGAAGGCGGAGATCCACTCGCCGATGAGCTCACGCGGTTCCACGCTACGACCCGGCGACGAAGTCGATCGTCCTCGCCGCGAGGCGGTCGAGCGCCTGCACCGACAGCTCCAGGTGCTCCGGCTTCGTGTCCTCGAGCTTCGTATGCGAGAGGCCGCGGAGGCTCTGCACGAACACCATCACCGTCGGCACGCCCGCCCGGGCGACCTCAGCCGCGTCGTGGAGCGGGCCGCTCGGCAGGCGGTGCGATCGGCCGGCCACTTCGGTGATCGCCTCCTCCGCGAGCCCGATCAGCCGGTCGTCGAAGAGGATCGGCTCGATGCCCCAGATCCGCTCCCACCCGACGTCGATGTTCTCCTCGGCGGCGAAGCGGCCGGCGGCCTCTCGCGCCGAGGCAAGCATCGTGGCGAGCTTCTCCGGATTCATGTGGCGCTGGTCGAGGAGCTGCTCCGCCGTCTCGACCACGGACGTGACGATGCCCGGGCTGCAGACGACGTTTCCCGACGTGCAGACGGCTCCCTCGCCGGCCGAGCGCGCGATCTCGCGGATGTGGAGCGCGAGCTTCGCCGCACCGGCGAGCGCGTCACGCCGGTCCGCCATCGGCGTCGACCCCGCATGGGCTGCCTGCCCCCGCCAGGTGATGAGATGGCGCTCGACGCCGAAGGTGCCGATCACGGTGCCGAGCGGCAGGTCCATCGACTCCAGGACGGGCCCTTGCTCGATGTGGAGCTCGAGGTAGGCGGCGGCGTGCTCGAGCTGACGCCGCGACTCGGTCGCCGCGTCGAGTTCGACGCCGTGCTCGGAGAGGACGTCCGGTAACAGGTTGCCCTCGGCGTCGCGAAGGCGGCGAAGCTCGTCCTGATCGGTCATCGAGCCGCAGGCGGCACTGGACCCGAACAGGCTGCGTCCGAACCGGGCTCCCTCCTCGTCGGCCCAGTTGACGAGCCGGACGGTCACGGGCGGCTTCCCGTCCTCCGCGACCCGGCGCACGACCTCGACCGCGGCCATCACGTTGAGGCAACCGTCGAGCCAGCCGCCGTTCGGGACCGAGTCGATGTGCCCGCCGAGCAGAACGGCCCGGTCGGATTCGCCGCGGAGCGTGTACCACTCGTTGCCGGCCTCGTCGACCTCCTTCTCGAGCCCGAGACCGTCGAGCTCCGATTCGAGCCAGTCCTTGGCCCGCACCCACGTCTCCGTCCAGGCGACGCGCTGGGCGCCGTTCTCGTCGCCGGTCAGCTGCTGTAGCTCGCGAAGCTCCGCGACGGTTCTCGAGGGGTCGAGCGGCATCGCGTGGACCCTACAAACGGCGCCGCTCGCATGGATAATCAATTCTTCGATGGCGGCGATCGCAAGCGAGCGGCCGGTGCCTCGCTCGTCCCGACTGCGCGGCGGAGGCGGACAGTTCGCGCTCGTCCTCGCCGTCGCGCTTGCGCTCTGGGGCCTCTGGGAGGCCTACCGCTGGATCTGGGTCAAGACCGGCTTCACCTGGCCGTTCCCCGTCAACGACACGACGCTGCCCCATGTGCACACGATCGTCCAGGCGCTGTTCGTGTCGCCGCAGGTCGGTGGGCCGTGGCTCCTGACGACGCTGTACCACAACGCGCTCTTCACGGCGAAAGAGGCGGCCGCGGGCTTCGCGCTCGGGGCGATCGTCGGGTTCGCGCTCGGCGTCGTCCTCGCGCACTCGGGGCTTCTCGAACGCGGCTTCCTCCCGTACATCGTCGCGTCGCAGACGATCCCGATCCTGGCCATCGCGCCGATGGTGGTCGTCTGGGTGAACCCGCGCCTTCCCGACCCGCTCGCGAACTGGGGCGCCGTGGCCGTGATCGCGGCGTACCTCACGTTCTTCCCCGTGGCGATCAACACGCTCCGCGGCCTCCAGTCGGTCGACCCCCAGTCGCTCGAGCTGATGCGGTCGTATGCGGCGAGCCGCTGGACGGTGCTCTGGAAGCTCCGGGTGCCCACAGCGATGCCGTACCTCTTCGCGGCGCTCAAGGTGTCCGCGACGGCCAGCGTGGTCGGCGCCATCATCGGTGAGCTGCCCTCGGCGATCAGCGGCGGCCTCGGCGGCGCCATCCTCAACTTCGCCCAGTACTACTCCTTCGAGCCGCAGAACCTCTGGGCGACCAACCTGATCGCCGCCCTGCTCGGCATCGCCTTCTTCCTCGTGATCGTGTTCGTCGAGCGACTCGTCGTCCATCGGCCGCCGGAGGAGCTCGTATGAGCGAGAACGAGGTCGTCCGCGTCGAGGGCGTCTCGAAGCGGTTCGCACGGGGCGCCGTCACCGCGCTGCAGGGCATCGATCTGTCGATCGTCGAGGGCGAGTTCGTGTCGCTGATCGGCCCGTCCGGCTGCGGGAAGTCGACGCTACTGCGGGTCATCGGCGACCTCACCGAGCCCACCGACGGTACGGTCACCGTGAACGGCAAGCCTGCTCGCCGGGCACGCGTCGACCGCGACTACGGGATCGTCTTTCAGGACGCGGTGCTCTACGACTGGCGGACGGTGGCGAAGAATGTCGCGCTGCCGCTCGAGCTCGCCGGCTGGGGGCGGGCCAAGCGCGCGGAGCGCGTCCGCGAGATGCTGCGGCTCGTCGAGCTCGACGGCTTCGAGAGTCACCATCCCTGGGAGCTCTCGGGCGGCATGCAGCAGCGCGTCTCGATCGCGCGGGCGCTCTCGTTCTCGCCGTCGATCCTGCTCATGGACGAGCCGTTCGGCGCCCTCGACGAGATGACCCGGGAGCGCCTCAATTCCGAGCTCCTGCGCATCTGGGAGAGCACGGGCTCGACCGTCGTCTTCGTCACGCACTCGATCGCGGAGGCGGTCTTCCTGTCGACGCGCGTCGTCGTCATGTCGCCGCGCCCCGGCCGGATCGCCGATGTGATCGGCATCGATCTGCCGCAACCGCGGACGGCCGCGACGCGCGAGGACCCGCGCTTCTTCGAGCTGGTCACGCGCGTGCGCGAGGCGCTGCACCTCGGCTCGGATCGCGAGGAGCCGCTCGCGCGGGCGGTGGAGGGCTAGCCATGGTCGACGAGCCGATTCCGGTCGAGGTCATTCCGCGCGGCGGGCTCGGCCGCATGGTCGGCCGGCGGCTGCGCGACTGGGTGCCGGCGGCGCTCGTGCTCGTGCTCGGGCTGGTCATCTGGCAGGAGGCCATCCGGGTCTTCGACATCCAGCGCTTCCTGCTGCCAAAGCCGACGTCGATCGCGAGCCAGTTCTGGGACGACCGCTCGAACCTCTGGCACGCGGCCTGGTTCACCTTCCAGGAGGCGCTCGGCGGCTTCTTCATCGGCAGCGGCCTTGCCGTGCTGTTCGCGCTCGTCGTCGCGCGCTGGAAGCCGCTCGGTCGCGCGCTCCTCCCGTACGCGATCGCGGCGAACGCAATCCCGATCATCGCCTTCGCGCCGATTATGAACGCCTGGTTCTCGCCGCTGTCGAAGAGCTCGAAGATGGCGGTGGCGGCGATCCTGTGTTTCTTCCCGGTGTTCGTGAACGTCGTCCGGGGTTTGACGGCCGTACGCCCGCAGTCGCTCGAGCTCATGCGCTCCTACGCGGCCGGCGAGATCGACGTGTTCCGGCGCGTCCGCGTGCCGAACGCGCTGCCCTACCTCTTTACCGCCTTGAAGGTTGCGAGCGTACTCGCGATGATCGGCGCCATCGTGGGCGAGTACTTCGGCGGGTCACTCGACGCCCTCGGCGTCCAGATCAAGGACTCGGTGCTCGAGTCGCGATACGAGGAGGGCTGGGCCGCCATTCTCGTGGCCAGCATCCTCGGCATCGCGTTCTACCTGGCGATCGTGGCCATCGAGCGCGTGGCGATCAGCTGGCATCCGTCGATACGAGGCACGCGCGAATGAGAGTCGAACGCACGAGAGAAGGGGGAGAAGAATGAAGCGAAGGACGTCCTGGGTGCTCGCGGCGTGCCTGGCTGCGGGCCTCCTCGTGGCTGCGGGTTGCGGCGGAGGCAGCAAGTCGTCGAGCGGGACGACGACGTCGAGCGGGAAGAACTGCTCGAGCAAGGACAGCATTTCGCTGCAGTCCAAGTGGGTTGTCCAGGCGCAGTTCGCCGGTTACTACGCGGCCAAGTCGAAGGGCTACTACGACGACCAATGCCTGAACGTCACCATCAAGCCGGGCGGGCCGGACATCACGCCCGAGCAGGTCGTCCAGAGCGGCCAGGCCGAGTTTGGCATCGACTGGCTGCCGAGCCTCCTCGCGACGCGCGACAAGGGCGGAAACCTCGTCAACATCGCGCAGGTCTTCACGCGCTCAGGCATGACTGAGCTGACCTGGAAGACGAGCAACATCACCACGATCTCGGGTATGCGCGACAAGAAGGTGGGCGTCTGGTGCTGCGGCAACCAGTACGAGCTCTTCGCCGCGCTGACGAAGAACGGCATCAACCCCGACAGTCACAGCGACGTGACCATCGTCAACCAGCCGTTCGACATGAACCTGTTCCTGCAGAACAAGGTCGACGCGGCCGCGGCGATGACCTACAACGAGCTCGCCCAGGTGCTGGAGACCAAGGACCCCAAGACCGGCCAGCTGTACAAGCCGTCGCAGCTCAACGTGATCAAGATGGAATCGGTCGGAACGGGCATGCTGGAGGACGGTGTCTTCGTCCGTGGCGACTGGATCGAGAGCAAGAAGAACCAGGACATCGCCAAGCGGTTCCTGGCGGCCTCGTTCAAGGGCTGGATCTATTGCCGCGACCATTACCAGGATTGCGTGAACATCGTCCTGTCGAACGGCCCGACGCTGGGCAAGGGCCACCAGACGTGGCAGATGAACGAGATCAACGCGCTCATCTGGCCGGCGCCGAAGGGGATCGGCGTCATGGACCCGGCGGCGTATCAGCGCACCGCGCGCATCGCGCAGGAGTTCAAGGTGATCAGCAAGGCGCCGTCGCCGCAGGCCTACCGAACCGACCTGGCGAAGGCCGCCAACCAGATGCTCGAGAACCAGGGAGTCGACGTCAACGGGAGCGACTGGACGAAGGCCGTGGTGCACGTGACGGCCGGAGGCAAGTAGCGAAGCGCTTAGCGAAAGGGAGGTCACCGTGTCGGTTTTGATCAAGGGCGGCCGGGTCATCACGGCCGCGGACGATTTCGTCGGCGACGTCTACGTCGAGGACGAGCGGATCACGATGCTCGGCGAATCGCTCGACGTGCAGGCCGACAAGGTGATCGACGCCACCGGGAAGTACGTCCTGCCGGGCTGCATCGACCCGCACACGCACCTCGACATGCCGTTCGGCGGCACGATCACCGCGGACGACTTCGAGTCCGGGACGATCTCGGCCGCCTTCGGCGGGACGACCACGCACGTCGACTTCTGCCTGCAGGGGAAGGGGCAGCCGTTCTTCGACGCGCTCGAGACCTGGCACGAGAAGCGAAACGGGAAGGCCGTCATCGACGTCGGCTTCCACCTCGCCGTCACCGACCTCGAGGCCGGTGGCACGCTCGAGGACCTCGCCCGCGTGCCCGACGAGGGGGTGACCTCCTACAAGCTGTTCATGGCCTACAAGGGCGCGATCATGGTCGACGACGAGACGCTCTTCCGCGTCATGCACGTCGCGGCCGATACGGGCGCGCTCGTGATGGTGCACGCCGAGCACGGCGACGCCATCGACATGCTCGTCCGCAAGGCGCTCGCCGACGGTAAGACGGAGCCGCACTGGCACGCGCTCACCCGGCCGCCCGAGACGGAGGGAGAAGCGACGCACCGCGCCATCCAGCTCGCGCACGTGGCCGGCTCGCCGCTCTACGTCGTGCACGTGTCCTGCAAGGACGCGATCGATCCGATCGCGCACGCGCGCGAGAAGGGGTGGAACGTCTGGGGCGAGACCTGCACGCAGTACCTGTTCATCGACTACACGCACCTGGAGCGCCCGGACTTCGAAGGCGCCAAGTACGTCTACACGCCGCCGCCCCGGCCGAAGGAACATCAGCAGTACCTGTGGGGGGCGCTGAGAAGCGACGTGCTCTCGGTGATCTCCACCGACCACTGCTCATTCCTGTGGCAGGGCCAGAAGACGCTCGGCAAGGACGACTTCTCGAAGATCCCGAACGGCGGCCCGGGCATCGAGGACCGGCTGATGATGATCCACCACTTCGGTGTGCGGGAGGGCCGGCTGACGCTGAACCGCATGGTCGAGCTCCTGGCGACCAACCCTGCGAAGCTCTTCGGCCTCTACCCCCGCAAGGGGACGATCGCGCCGGGGTCCGACGCCGACCTCGTCGTCTTCGACCCGGAGAAACGCGTGACGCGTTCCGCGGCGACGCACCATTCGAAGTGCGACTACAACCTCTACGAAGGGACGGAGGTTCAGGGTGCGCCCGAGGTCGTGCTGCTCCGCGGCAACGTGCTCGTCGAGAACGACGAATTCGTCGCCCGGCCGGGAATCGGGCAGTTCGTGAAGCGGGCGCGCTTCGGCGAGCAGCTCGCACCGGCCGGGCGGGCCGTGGCGGCCGCGTGAGTACCGGCCGCGATCTCGGCGCCGTCTTCGACGCCCACGTCGGCGCCGAGTTCGAGACGAAGGACGTCGACGCGACGATGGCGACAATGGCCGACAACCCGTACGTGTGGCACGTCCCGTCGAAGATGGGCGGGGACGGGTTCGACGACGTCCGCGGCTTCTATACCAGCTCGTTCGTCGGCAAGTGGCCGGCGGACACGAAGGTCGAGCAGATCGGCCGGACGGTGGGGGAAAGCTGCCTCGTCGAGGAGCTGCTGGTGACGTTCACGCACGACGTCCAGCTCGACGTCCTGCTGCCGGGCATCCCGCCGACCGGCCGCCAGGTCGAGCTCCCGGTGGTCGTGGTGATGGGCTTCGAGGGCGACAGGGTCGCGTTCGAGCGCATCTACTGGGATCAGGGATCGCTGCTCGCCCAGGTCGGCCTGATCGACCCGAACGAGCTTCCCGTGGCGCCGGACGAGGCGCGCGTGCTTCGCGAGCACCTGCGGCCGTAACAACTATCCGTTCGCCCTAGTGACTTCCGGCACGGAAGGTGCTAGACCTCGCGGGTGACTGCGGACCTCACGCTGGGCTCGACCCTGGCCGGGTTCCGCATCGAGCGCCTGCTCGGCCGGGGCGCGATGGGCGCGGTCTACCTGACGGAGGACGCCCATCTGCGCCGCAAGGTGGCGCTCAAGGTCCTGGCGCCCGAGCTGGCACGCGACGAGCGCTTCCGCCGCCGCTTCCTGCTCGAGTCACAGCTGGCGGCGAGCCTCGAGCACCCGCACATCGTGCCGATCTACGGCGCGGGAGAGGCCGACGAGATCCTCTACCTCGCGATGAAGTACGTCGAAGGCTACGACCTCCGTGAGCTTCTCGAAGCGACTGAATGGATCGACACGGAGCGCGTGCTCAAACTGCTGTCGCAGGTGGCGGCGGCTCTGGACGCAGCGCACGGGCTCGGGCTCGTGCACCGTGACGTCAAGCCGGCCAACGTGCTCATCGGCGGGGGCGGCGAAGACGAGCACGCGTACGTCTGCGACTTCGGGCTCGCGAAACAGGCGTCGACGGTCGCGAGCCTGACCGGCGAGCGTGCGTTCGTAGGGACGATCGCCTACATCGCGCCCGAGCAGATCGAGAGCGGGGCCGTCGACGCGCGCGCCGACGTCTACTCGCTCGCGTGCGTCCTCTTCGAATGCCTGGCCGACCGGCCACCGTTCGAGCGCGAGGGGGATCTGAAGGTGGTGTTCGCCCATCTGAACGAGCCGCCGCCGCTCCTGACGGCGTCCCGGCCGGAGATGCCCGAGGCGATCGACGCAGTACTGGTCAAGGCGCTCGCGAAGGCGCCGGACGAACGGTTCTCCACGTGCGGCGAGCTCCTCGCCGCCGTGAGCGAGGCGCTGCGCGTCGAGACGCCCACCGTCTCGGTGGCGACACGGCGGACGATCGCCGGCGTCCGCACGTTCATGATCGCCGACGTCCGCGGCTACACCGCGTACACGCACGAGCATGGCGACGAGGCCGCGGCTGCGCTCGCGTCCCGCTTCGCGGAGGTCGTCGGCGAGACTGTCGCGGAGCGCGAGGGACGGCTGATCGAGCTGCGCGGCGACGAGGCGCTCGTGGTCTTCGACTCCACGCGACAGGCACTGCGCGCCGCCGTCGAGCTGCTGGAGCGGTTGGCCGCGGCCGGCCTCGCGCGGGGCGTCGGGATCGGGCTCGACGCGGGCGAGGCGGTGCCGGTCGGCGAGGGCTACCGCGGTGGCGCCCTCAACCTCGCCGCCCGGCTGTGCTCCCTCGCGGGACCAGGAGAGATTCTCGCCAGCGAGACCGTGCTGCAGCTGGCCGAGGCGGTACCGGGGATCCGTTACGGTGAGCGCCGCGCCGAGCGCGTCAAGGGGCTCGCGCGTCCGGTGACGCTTGTCGAGGTGCTCCCCGAGGGCAGGCAGGTCAGCCGGTGGAGCCTCGCCCGGGCAAAGCGCCGCATGCGGCGAGTTGCCACCAACCGCCGCGCGCAGCTCGCCGCGGCCGTGCTCGTGCTCGTCGCGGCCGTGGCCGCCGGACTCCTGCTGACCGCCGGCGGCGACGCCTCGGGCGCGCGGATCCCGGCGAACTCGGTCGGGATCCTGTCCTCGAGCGGCCGGGTCAAGGGCAGCATCCCCCTGGGCGGGCTTGGGACGGTCGTCCAAGGTGCCGGCGGGTACTGGGCGCTCAACAACGACGACCAGACCGTCGGCAAGCTCGACCTCCGCGGCGACAAGCTCGTGAAGCCGCTGATCGGCGTCGGATTCGCCCCGGGGGGCTTCGCCGCCGGCCCGCGCTACCTCTGGGTCTCGGACGTGAACTCGCCGAGGGTGCTGCGGATCGATCCGCGCTACGGGAACGACGGGAAGACGCTCATCACGGTGAAAGGCGCCCACCGCGCGCAGATCGACACGACGGCGGACCACGGAATCGCGGAGTGCTACGGCGCCCTCTGGGTGGCGATCGCGGACGAGCTCTTCAAGCTGGACCCCGAGACCGGAGCATCGAAGGGCCACCCGATTCCGCTACCCGGCGGCACCGAGATCCACTGCGCGAACGGTTCGGTCTGGGTGACGAGCGCGCCGTTCGGGACGGTCAAGAAGGTCAACCCGGCAGTCGGCGAGGTCGTGAAGACGATCAAGTTCCGCGACTGGCTGGAGTCCACGGCAATCGGCGGCGGCTTCGTCTGGGGCGGCGTCATCCCCGACGACACGCTGTGGAAGGCTGACCTGAACGGGAACGTCCTCAAGACCTTCAGCCTCGGGCACGGGCTGGGCGGCCTCGCGTTCTCCGGTGGCTACCTGTGGGTGGTGATCGCCTCCGAGGGGCGAATCGCGCGTATCGATCCGAGCTCGGACGAGGTCCGGTACTTCCCGATCGCCGATCGACCGATCGGCCCGTCACCGGGCCCACAGGGGGTGCTCGTGACGACGGCAAAGGGCCCGCGCAAGCTCGCGCCGCTGCCGGCCGACGAGCAGGCGAACTTCATCCTTGCGGAGGACTACGTGGACGACACCGACCCCGCCACCGCTGTCATCCAGACGCTCTACCGCGCCCAGCTCCTGTACGCGACGGGCGCGCAGCTCCTCAGCTATCCGGACGCCGCCGCTCCCGCAGGGGCACACCTGCGCCCAGAGGTGGCGGCGGCGATGCCGGCGATCACCAATGGTGGCACGACCTACACCTTCCGGATCCGGCCCGGCTATCGGTTCTCCCCGCCCTCGAACGCGAACGTGAGCGCGGAAACGTTCAGGTACACGCTCGAGCGCGCGCTCTCCAAGGGCCTGGGGGAGGGGACACCCGGCATCAGCCTCCTCGGCGACATCGTCGGCGCCGCCGAGTTCCACGACGGCAAGGCGAGTCACGTCGAGGGGATCACCGCGCACGGAAACAGGCTCACGATCCGCCTCGGGCGGCCCGCCGGAGACTTCCTTGCCAGGCTGTCGTTGCCGAACTTCCAGGCCGTGCCGATCGGGACGCCGATCGTCAAGGGCGGTGTCCAGCGGCCGATCCCGTCGGCCGGGCCGTACTACATCGCCGACCGGTTCGAAGACGAGCGCCTCGTGCTGGAGCGGAACCCGAACTACCGCGGACCCAGGCCGCACCGCCTCGAGCGGATCGTCTACGACCTCAACAACAGCACGCGACGGATCCTGCAGCGCATCAATTCCGGCCAGGCCGACTTCGCCGCCGACCAGCAGCAGTTGTCGGACTTCGCGCCGAAGGGAGCGTTGGACGTCCGCTACGGGGCACACGCCGGCGCGGATCGGCGTCTGTACTTCGTTCCGTTCTCCGGCTTCGGCGGGATTCAGTTCAACACGCACCGTGCTCCCCTGAGCCACGCACGGCTGCGACGGGCGATCTCGTACGCGATCGACCGCCGCCAGCTCGCAGCGGTGACCGGCGGCGCGCCGGCCGACCAGTACCTCACCGCGGCGATGCCGGGCTACCACAAGCACGCGATCTACCCTCTGCGGCCGGACGTGGCGCGTGCACGCGCGCTCGCCGGGCCGGTGAACCGGCCGCTCGTGCTCTACACCTGTACGCGCGCGCCGTGCACGGAGCAGGCGCAGCTCCTCACGGCAGAGCTCGGCAGGGTCGGCATCCGCGTCAGGGTGAAGCACTTCGACGACCCCTTCTCGGCCGTAGCGGAGCCGGGGGCGAAGTGGGATCTGCTCGCGATCGGATGGGTCTTCGACTGGCCCGATCCGTCGAGCTTCTTCGACGTCCTCGTCGCGGACGTCGGGTACCGCCCGAGCTGGGCACCGGCGCCGGCGCTCAGTGAGCCGGCCGTCGACGCGCGGCTGTCGAAGCTCGCGGTCATGCCGCCGCCTCGCCGCTATCCCGCCTCCTCACGGGAGGAAGCCAACCTGCTCCGGACGAATCCGCCCTACGCCGTCTACGAGAACCCTGTCCAGCCGCAGTACTTCTCGGACCGCATCGGCTGCAAGGTTTTCCAGGCCGTCTACAGAATGGTCGACATCGGCGCCCTCTGTATTCGCTGAAGTGCAAGCACTTCAGCGACCTGAGACTGCAGACGCGCTCCCCGCGCTGTGGCTCCCGCGCGGCAAAGCCGCGCTCCGCCGAAACAAGTCTTAGCCGGAGCGGGGTTCATCCCCGCGGAGGCACATCGCGCGAAGCCGCGTCTGCTTCCTACATCGCTGAAAGTGCTTGCACTTTCAGCGAGTTTGGGGGAACCCGAGATCGACCTTGCTTGTCGCCGGGTCGGGCCAGCGGCTCGTGACGACCTTCCCGCGGGTGTAGAAGTTGATCCCCTCGGGCCCGTAGATGTGGGAATCGCCGAAGAGGGACGACTTCCAGCCTCCGAACGAGTAGTACGCCACAGGGACCGGGATCGGCACGTTCACGCCGACCATGCCGGCGCCGGCCTCGAACTGGAACTGCCGGGCCGCGCCCCCGTCGCGCGTGAAGATCGCGACGCCGTTGCCGTACGGATTCTCGTTCACGAGGCGCACCGCCTCGTCGTAGGTCTTCGTGCGGACGAGCGACAGCACGGGCCCGAAGATCTCGTCGCGGTAGGCGTCCATCTCGGGCGTGACGCCGTCGAGGAGCGACACGCCGAGGAAGAAGCCGTCACCGTCGACGTCGAGCTCCCGCCCGTCGGCGACGACCGTCGCGCCCTGCTCTCTGGCGCCGTCGATGTACGAGGCGACCTTCTCTCGGTGCTCACGCGTGATGAGCGGCCCCATCTCGTTCTCCGGCTCCGTCCCGGGCCCGATCCTGAGCTTCGGCAGCCGCTCCTTGATCGCGTCCACGAGCGGGTCGGCAACGTCGCCGACCGCGACGACCACCGAGACGGCCATGCAACGCTCGCCGGCCGAGCCGTAGGCGGCACTGACGGCGGCGTCGGCCGCCATGTCGATGTCGGCGTCCGGCAGGACGACCATGTGGTTCTTGGCGCCGCCGAGCGCCTGCACCTTCTTGCCGTGCTTCGCCGCCGTCTCGTAGATGTACTTCGCGATCGGGGTGGAGCCGACGAAGCTGACCGCGCTGATGCCGGGGTGCTCGAGGACAGCGTCGACGGCGACCTTGTCGCCGTGGACGACGTTGAAGACGCCGTCCGGCACGCCGGCCTCCTGCAGGATCCGCGCGGTGAGGAGGGACGCAGACGGGTCCTTCTCGGACGGCTTGAGGACGAAGGTGTTGCCGCAGGCAAGCGCGGGCGCCCACATCCACATCGGCACCATCGCCGGGAAGTTGAACGGCGTGATGCCGGCGACGACGCCGAGCGGCTGGCGGATCGAGTAGACGTCGATACCGGTGGACGCCTGCTCCGAGTAGTTCCCGCGGAGGAGCGTCGGAATCCCGCAGGCGTGCTCGATCACCTCGAGCCCGCGCTGCACCTCGCCGAGCGCGTCGGAGAAGACCTTTCCGTGCTCCGCGGTGAGGAGAGCCGCCAGATCCTCCCGGCGGTCGTGGACGAGCTCGCGGATGCGGAACATGAGCTCGGTTCGCCTCGACAGCGACCACGCGCGCCAGGCGAGGAACGCCGTCGCCGCGGCCTGCACGGCGCGGTCGACCTCGGCCGACGACGCGAAGTCGACCTCCGCCGCCTGCCTGCCGAGGGCCGGGTTGAACACCGGGCCGCTCCGGCCCGACTCGCCGGGAACGACCTGTCCGCCGATCCAGTGGCTGATCCGCTCGAGGTCGCGGCGCTCGCCGGCCCCGGCTGGCTTCGACGCTACTTCGGTCATCGCTGATCCCTCCTCAATCCGCTCCCCGGGGAGGGTAGCGCGGCGCCCGCCGCGTGGCGGGCGCCGCGTCGTCAGCGCGACGTTGCGCTCAGCTAGGACAGACCACCTGCGGATTCCAGGGCTCGAACATCCCGCTCGGGTTCGAGTACCAGATCCAGAGGTGGAGCGAGTAGAAGGCCGGGATCCCGAATCGGTTCGGTGCCGGCGTGAAGTTGAACTGCCGGCCGAACAGGCTCGGCCGCGAGGAGTGGTTGGCGTCCCAGACGGACTGGAACACGATGTACTCGAGGGCGACGAGCTTCAGGTTTCCGCCGGCGACGGGGGCGTAGACGAGCGCCTGCGGCATCGTCGGTTCGACGCTGCCGTTCAGGAGCGACGGATTGAGGTAGTGCACCCCCATGCCGCCGGCGCCGGGTTGCGCGATGCAGGTCTTGCCGTTGACGTCGGTGACGACTGCCTGGTACCCGGCGTTCTGTGCCATGGACAGGTCGTGGAAGGGTGTGGTGGCCCGAAGGGCGGCCATGATCTGGTCGCCGCCGCTCGCGTGGGCGCGCGCCAGTCCGAAACCCGCCGCTGTGGCGGAGGCGAGCACGACGACGAGGCCGGCAAGGATCGTGCGCTTCAGAGTGAGAAAGGTCATACGCGGAACCTCCTTGGTCCGGATGCGGAGGATCCCGCCTTCCTCCCTTCACCTCATGACGGGGGAGGAGGCGGTCCGCTTCCCGGGGCGCAGGAGTCGAAGCAGGACGTGCGTGGCGTCGAGCAACACTCCGAGACCCCTGGGTCGCGGCGTCGACCGTCCGGCGGCGCGCACTCGCCGGCGAGCCCGAGCGTCTCGAATGAGGTCGTCGTGCCGCGAAGCGAGGACTTCGACCGCGAGGTGTGGATGAACGGTCACGTCGCCGCTGACGCTACGAGCGTGACCCCTCTAGCGCATCGGTGGTTCCGCCCAGCTTGCGAGGGGCGCGTTACCGATCTTGGTCGCAGAGCCCGAGCTGCAAGGCCCGCACGCTTGCCCTACCGCGCGTGCTCACGCCGAGCTTCCGGAGGATCGCCGAGACGTGGTGTTCGACTGTTCGCTCGGAGAGGAAGAGGCGCTCGGCGATCTGCCGGTTGTGCAGCCCTCGGACCACGAGGCTCAGCACCTCGAGCTCCCGCCGTGTCAGGCCTCCGGCGTTCGCCCGTGTTGTCCGGCGAGGCCCCCGGGGCAGGCGGCGGGCGCCGCGCTCGCGGAGGCGTCTGGCCACGTGGGCGGTCGGCGGGCCTGCATCCAGCTGCTGCAGCAGCTCGAGCGAGCGACGCAGTGGTTCCTCGTCGTCGGCCTCGGCAAGGGCGAGCGCCTCCTCGTATGGACAGCCGATCACGCGCCACGAAGCGGCGGCACCCTCCCAGTCGCCGGCGAGCTGCTGCGCCCACGGTTCGGCGACGCCCGGCGGGGCGTCCTCGACCACGCCGCAGCGACGCCGCCAGTAGGCGAGCTCGCCCGCCCACCAGATCGCCCGGCTCTGCGTACAGGCACGGAGCACCACCTCCGTCTCTGCTGCCGCGGTCTCGGTCTTGCCCGAGAGCCAGAACGCCTCGGCGCGTGCGGCGGCGGTGGGCGCGAGCCACTCCAGCTCAGCGGAAGCGTTCGCCAGCTCCGCTGCCTCGTCGAGCGCCTCCCATTGTCCGGGGTCGCCTCGACGCGCGCGGACGAGCCCGACGACGACAAGCGCAACGATGCGCGGCAACGGCGTGCCGGGCTGCACGACGCTCGGCGGAATCGCCTCGATCGCCGCGTCCCACCGTCCGCGATCGAGCTCCGTACGCGCGCGGTAGATGTGCAGGTAGCGCACCCAGAGGTCGAGTCCGCGCTCGCTGCAATACTCGACACCGGGCGGGATGTAGCGGTCGGCGAGCTCGTAATCGCGGTTCCGCTGCGCGATGTCCGCAAGGTGGATGTACGCGCGGCCGATGTGCTCGTCGAGGCCGGCCCGCTCGGCAAGCTCCAGGCTCCGGACGAGCTTCTCGCGGCCGGCGGGGTCCCCGGCGCAGAGCTCGGACCACCCGATCGTGTTCAGCGCGTGCAGGCCCACCTCGGTGTCGTCGAACCGGTCCGCGAGCTCGAGCGCCCGATCGAACGCCGAGCGCGCCTTGTCGAGGTCGTTCTCCTGCAGCTCCACGTAGGCGAGTGAGCCGTAGGCGGCCGCAAGCTCCCGCCCTGGAGGGCACTGCTCGAGAACCTCGACCGCATGCCGGATCGTCTCGACCGCAGCGCCGGCGTGCGCGCCGCACCACTGGAGCTTGGAGAGCTGGCGGAGCGCGTCGCCCTCGCGCACGCGATTGCCCTGGGCCCTCCAGATCTCGACCGCCTCCTCGAGCCACTCGATCGCATCTTCGAAGCGGTCGACGAGATACCGCTCGTGGCCCCCGCGCTCGAGCAGCTCCGCTCGCCGTTCCGGCGGAAGCCCGTTCCCGAACCTGAGCGCACGCTCGAACTGCGCGGCCGCCTCACGGTGCGCACCGGCCGCGATGGCCTGCTCGGCAGCACCGGGCGCGAACCTGATGACCGCTTCCGCGTTGCCGCAGGCCTCCGCGTGGTGTGCCAGCCGGGCTTCGTCGGAGCCTCTCTCGACCAGCACGTCGAGTGCGGCCCGGTGGAGGCGAACCCGACGGTGCGGGCTCATCGACTCCTCGACGGCGATACGCGCGAGCTCGTGCCGGAAGGCGATCGCGCCGTTCTGTTGCACGAGCATGCCGGCGGCGAGGCAGGAATCGAGGCGATCGAGCCTCGAGCCCGCAAGCCCTTCGAGCAGTCCGAGCTCAGCCTGCGGGGGAACGATGGAGACGGCGTCCAGCAGTGCGCGCGCATCCGGATCGAGCCGTGCCGCCCGCGCCAGCACGGCGTCGCGCACCGTCGCGGGGAGCTCCGAGGCGCCGCTCGCCAGCGTTTCGGTGACGAAGAACGGATTGCCGCTTGTCAGGCGGTACAGCTCGTCTGCGTCGACGTCGTGCGGCGAGGCGAGCTCGGCGACCGCCGCCGGTGAGAGCGGCGGCAGCTGGACTCGTTCGACGTCCGCTTCGCCGCCGAGGCTTCCGATGACGACCCGCAGCGGGTGGTCGGGGCTCAGCTCGTCGTCCCGGTAGCTTGCGACGACGACGCTGTGCGTCCCCTGTATACGCCGCCCGAGCAGGCGGAGAACGTCCAGTGTCGCCTCGTCGCCCCAGTGCAGGTCTTCGAGCACGAGGGCGGTTGGGCGCAGCCTGAGCTCGTCCAGGAGGACAGCCGAGATCTGATACGGCCGCGCGTCCTGCTCGAGCATCTCGGCAAGCGGCCCGCCGGTCTGCTCGGCGATGTCGGCGATCGGCCCGAGCGGACGCGGGGTGAAGAGCGCGTCGCAGGCTCCGGTCAGCACGCGGGCCCGACCATCGACCTGCGTGGCAAAGCGCTGGATCAGCGCCGTCTTGCCGACGCCGGCCTCGCCCGAAACGAGCACCAGGCGACCATGATCCTGCTGCGCTGCGGCGAGCGCGTCCTGGAGTAACTCCAGGTGTGCCTCGCGCTCGAGAAGCTCCGCTGCGGCCGTGACGGCCACGGATCCATGGTGCCTCGCCGCACCCTGGGGTGCAAGGCGTAGGATCGCGGTTGTGGCGAGGCTCGAGGAAGCGACCGAGCTCGGACAGCAGATCGTCGAGGACGCGAAGCGCTACGTCCTCTACTCCTGGTCGGTGCAGGATGCCGTCAACCCGATCCCCGTCGCCGGCGCCGAGGGGCGGTACTTCTGGGACTACGAGGGCAACCGCTACCTCGACTTCGCGTCCCAGCTGGTCAACGTTTCGATCGGGCACCAGCACCCGAAGGTCGTCGCCGCGATCCGGGAGCAGGCCGAGCGGCTATGCACGATCGGGCCGCCGATGGCGACCGAGTCGCGATCGCGGCTCGGGCGCCTGCTCGCCGAGGTGACGCCGGGCAACCTGACGGTGTCGTTCTTCACGAACGGCGGGGCGGAGGCGAACGAGAACGCGATCAAGCTGGCGCGCTGGTACACGGGGCGTCACAAGATCGTCGCCCGCTACCGCTCCTACCACGGGGCGACGGGCGGCGCGATCACGCTGACCGGCGACCCGCGCCGCTGGGCCGCGGAGCCCGGACTGCCGGGAATCGTCCGCATGCTCGACCCGTACACGTACCGCTGCCCCGCGGGGCACCCCGACCCCTGCCCGGTGTGCTCGGGCGCGCCGCATCTCGAGGAGATCCTCCAGTACGAGGGGCCGAACACCGTCGCGGCGGTGATCCTCGAGACCGTGGTGGGGACGAACGGGGTGATCGTGCCGCCGGACGGCTACCTGCAGGCGATCCGCGAGGTCTGTGATCGCCACGGGATCCTGCTGATCTGCGACGAGGTGATGGCCGGCTTCGGCCGCACCGGCCGCTGGTTCGCGTGCGAGCACTGGGACGTGATCCCGGATATCTTGACGGTCGCAAAGGGCATCAACTCGGGGTACGTCCCGCTCGGCGCGATGGTGATCTCGGAGCCGATCGCCGACTGGGTGCGCGACAAGTACTTCGCGGGAGGATTGACGTACAGCGGCCATCCGCTCGCGTGCGCGTCCGCGGTCGCCTCGATCGAGGCGTTCCGTGAGGAAGGGATCGTCGACCATGCGTCCGAGATGGGGGACGCGTTCCGCACCGGCCTGGCGCAGCTCGCCGAGCGGCATCCGTCGATCGGCGAGGTACGCGGCCTCGGCTGCTTCTGGGGTCTCGAGCTCGTGCGGGACCGGGAGACGCGCGAGCCGCTCGTCCCCTTCAACGCGACGGGCGAGGCGTTCGCACCGGTGGCGCGGACGATGAAGGCCGCGCTCGACCGCGGCCTCTACCTGATGACGCACTGGAACGTGATCATGGTCTGCCCGCCGCTGACGATCATCCAGGACGAGCTCGATGAGGGACTCGCCGTCCTCGACGAGGCGCTGGCGGTCGCGGACGAGCACTACTCCGGGTAGCGCCGTGCCCACCGAGCTCGAGCTCCTCGCCGAGAGCCCGAACACGCGCATGCCCCTGGCGCCGGGAGAGGAGCTGGTCGAGACCGATCGGTTCGCGCTGTGGCTCGGCCGGAGCACACAGCCGGGCTGGACGGTCGTCCAGCAGGTGCGCGCCGAGCCGGCCCGGGTCGCAGACGTCCTCGAGGAGGTGCGGGCGGTCGTCCGCGAGCGGGACCGTCGCGCGGCGACCTGGGAGATCGGCAACCTCTCGTGCCGTCCGCGCGACCTCGCCGATCGGCTGCTCGAGCTCGGGCTCGTCCCCGACGACGAGCCGTTCGCGGTCGGGATGGTGCTCACCGAGCGGCCGCCCGAGCCACCGCCGGGCGTGACGGCTCGGCCGGTCGAGACGTTCGAGGAGTACCAGGTGGCGAACCAGATCATGCGCGAGGCGTTCGGGATGTCGCCGGAGCACATCGTCCGCGAGCAAGAGCGTGACAGCGAGCGCTGGCGAGACCGCCAGGCCTTTTCGATCACCTTCCTCGCGTTCATCAACGGGGAGCCGGCGGCGGCGGCGCACGGGACGATGGCGGACGCCGGCGCGATTCTCTTCGGCGGGGCCACGCGGCGGGAGCTCCGCGGGAAAGGTGCCTATCGGGCGCTCATCCGTGCTCGTTGGGACGAGGCTGCACGGCAGGGCAAGGCGGCGCTCGTCACACAAGCGGGTCACATGTCGCGGCCGATCCTGCGTCGCCTCGGCTTCCGCGAGGTCGCCGAGATCCGCATGCTCCGCGACGACAACGTCTGAGCGTTCGGCTTGATCTCGCCTTAACGATTGGGTTTCCCGCCGACGCGCCGCGGGTATTTCTGCCATCCGAAAGGAGGGCCCATGAGCATTCTCTGGATCATTCTGATCGTGATCGTGGTTCTTGCGCTGCTGGGCTTCTTCAGCCGCGGCTACTGGTAACGGAACTGAATCGGCGGCCGTCCGGCCATTGCCGGGCGGCCGCGTTTCAGGCAGATTGGGGGTGTGCGCCACGAACAGCTCCCGTCGCTCCTGGCTCGCTGGGACACCTCCGCGCGGCTGCCGCGCCTCGGGGGCATGGCGCGCCCCAACGGCGTCGTGATCGTGAGCGAGCGGTTCTGGGCGTTCGCCTCCGCCGACGGCGAGACGCGCACAGGGGTCATGCCGCGGCCGCCCGGCCGGGTGGGCCGCGTTCCACTTCTCCGCGGGTTGCTGCGGCTCGGGGCCTCGCTCTCGCCGCTCTTCAGGCGCACCGGCGCCGCGCGGGGGGTGGAACGCGCAGCGCTCGTCGCGGCGATCCTGGCGCCCGTCGGTCTGTTCTTCCTCCCGGAGCCACTCGGGACTGTCACAGGCGTGACGCTGACGGCTCTCGTTCTCGCGCTGCTGCTCCGCGGCCGAGCGCTCTCGCTGCACGGCGCAGAGCACCGTGCGATCGCGGCCGCCGAGGAGCGCCGGCTGTGGGCGACGTGGGCGGGCGCCGCTCGCCCGTCGCGCTTCTCTCCGCGGTGCGGGACGAACTTCGCCGCGCTGGCCCTTCCCATCGCCGCTCTCACTCAGGCCCTCTGGCCGCTCGCGCTTGCCGCGTGGACGCCCGTCGCGGTGCTGCTGATCTCACTGGCCGTGACCATGGAGCTCTGGCAGGCGGTCCAGGCGTCGAGCCGGGGACTGCTGCGAGTGCTCCTCTGGCCGGGCCTGGCGCTGCAGCGACTGACGACTCGCGAGCCCGGCCTCCCCGAGACGCGGGTTGCGCTCGTTGCCGTCGCCGCCGTGCTCGAGCGAGAGCTCGCCGCGACGGCCGTAGACTAGGCCCCGTGGATCGAACCGGTCTCCTGTGTCGTGTCGGAGCCGGACTGTCGACCGAACCTTCCACGTCCGCCGCCGTTCGTGCGGCATCGGAGTCGGCGTCGCCGAGCGACGTCGTCGACCTCGCCTTTCTGTTCCTGTCTCAGGAGCATGCGGATCGGGTCGACGACGCCGCCGAGGTCGCGCGCGAGGTGTTGCGCCCGTCCCACCTCGTCGGCTGCGTCGCCGAGGGCGTGATCGGTGGCCCGCGGGAGGTCGAGGCGGGGCCCGCCGCCGCCGTGTGGGCGGCGTCGCTGCCGGGAGCCGAGCTCGAGCCCTTCCACGCCGTCGCCATCGACACCGGCCGCGGCACCGTCGTCGCCGGCTTCCCTGAAGGCGACGCGTCGCTCGTGACGATGCTCGCCGATCCGTTCAGCTTCCCCGCGGCCTCGTTCCTCTCGCGGCTCAACGACCACCGCCCGGGGCTGCCCGTGGTCGGCGGCCTCGCCGTCGCCGGCGAGCCGGCCGGGACCCCCGCGCTGCTGCTCGACGAGGAAATCCACGAGGAGGGCGCGGTGGGCGTGTCGATCGCCGGGGTTCCCGTCGTCACCGTCGTCTCGCAGGGGTGTGCCCCGTTCGGCCGCGAGGCGGTCGTCACGCACGCCGACGGCAACATCGTCTACGAGCTCGCGGGCGAGCCCGCGCTTTCGCGCCTTCGCGGGGAGCTGGAGAAGCTCACGCCGGAGCAGCAAAACCTCGCTTCCCGCGGCATCCTCGCCGGCGTCGTCATCGACGAGAACCGGGCCGAGTACGGCCGCGGCGACTACCTGATGCGCTCGTTGCTCGGCGCCGACGAGGCCAACGGCGCGCTCGCGCTCGGCGATCGCGTGCGGGTTGGGCAGACGCTCCGCTTCCACATCCGCGACGCGCGGACAGCGGACGACGATCTGCGTGAATCACTCGGTTCGTCGCTCGCGGGCCAGCGTCCCGCCGGCGCGCTGCTCTTCAGCTGCAACGGCCGCGGCACGCAGATGTTCAGCGAGTCCGACCATGACGCTGCGATCGTCGCGAGATCGGTCGAAGACGGCGCGGTTGCCGGGTTCTTCTGCGGGGGCGAGATCGGACCCGTCGGCGGCCAGTCGTTCGTGCACGCCTTCACGGCCACGCTCGCGGTGTTCCTGAGGAACCCGTGACGGCCGCCCCCTCGTACTAGAATCGCGTGCTCGCGTGCTGATCCGGGCCTTCACCTGCTCGCTGCTCGCCTTCCTCAGCGTCGGCGCGGCCGCGCCGAACGCGAGCCCGCCGCCGCACGTGATCTCGCCCGGCGTCCGGGTCAGCGGGATCCGTGTCGGCGGCCTGACGGCCGAGCCGGCCCGGGCGCGCATCCGGCAGGCCTTCGAACAGCCGCTCCGCTTCCACTTCCAGGACAAGCGCTGGCGGGCGGCGCCGACCGTGCTCGGCGCGACGACGTCCGCGGAGAACGCCGTCGTGCGGGCGCTCACGACGCCGGCCGGCGGGCACATCCGGCTCCACGTCAAGATCAAGCAGAAGAAGCTCCGGGCCTACATCGCGGGGCTGGACCACCGGCTCTCACGTCCCGCGCAGGACGCGCAGGCCGTCGGGCTCACGAGCAGCTACCGGCCGATCATCGCCGAGGGCAAGCCGGGTCTCCAGGTCGACCGTTCCCGCATGGCAGCGCGGATCACCCGCGCGCTGAAGCGCCAGCAGCGGAAGCCGCTCGCCCTCGCCGCCACCTGGGTGCAGCCGAGCGTGACGGCGTCGAACTTCGGCCCGGTGATCGTGATCAAGCGCAACTCCCACGTCCTGCAGCTCTACAACGGCTCGAGCCCGTGGCGGACGTTCGCGGTGGCGACGGGTCAGCCGGCGTACCCGACGCCGGTCGGGAACTGGTCGATCGTCGACATGCAGATGAACCCATGGTGGCGGCCGCCGCCGAACGCCGCCTGGGCCGCCGGCGCGCAGCCGATCCCGCCCGGCCCGGGGAATCCGCTGGGCACCCGCTGGATGGGGCTGAGCGCGCCGGGCGTCGGCATCCATGCCACCCCGGACGACGCGTCGATCGGGTACTCGGCCTCGCACGGGTGCATCCGCATGCACCTCGCCGACGCGGAGTGGCTCTTCGGCCAGGTCCACGTCGGCACCCCGGTTTTCATCGTCGACGCCTAAGGGGGGAAATGGGGTTTCCCCCCTTGGCCCCCTCCCAGAACCAAGGCAGACCCGACTTCGCGGGCCGTGGCTTCGGCGAGCAAAGCTCGCCTACGCCAATATGTTCGACGGAGCGGGGCTTTGCCCCGCGGAGTCACTCCGTGGGAAGCGCGTCAGGCATTAAGGAGGGGGCCAACGGGGGAAACCCGGTTTCCCCCGTTTAGTCGTGTGCGGGATTGTCGGGTACTGGGGGCCGCCGGAGCCTGGGCTGCTTGCCGCCATGGCGGGCGTGATCCGGCACCGGGGGCCGGACGACGACGGGTTCTTCGAGGCGGAGCGAGCCGGCATCGGCTACCGGCGGCTGTCGATCATCGACCTCGAGCACGGGCAGCAGCCGATGGCGAACGAGGACGGCAGCGTCCGTGTCGTCCAGAACGGCGAGATCTACAACTTCCGCGAGCTCCGCGCCGCGCTCGTCGAGCGCGGCCACGCCTTCCGGACGAGCTGCGACACCGAGGTGATCGTGCACGCGTACGAGGAGTACGGGCCCGAGTGCTTCGCTCGCTTCAACGGCATGTGGGGCATCGCGGTGCTCGACCTGCGCGGCGACCGTCCGAAACTCGTCCTCTCGCGCGACCACTTCGGCATCAAGCCGCTCTACTACGCGCAGGCGGGCGACCGCTTCCTCTTCGGCTCGGAGATCAAGGCGCTGCTCCAGGATCGAGCCCTAGTAACGGCTCCTAAGGAGCAGCGGATCTACGACTACCTCGTCGCGGGCCTCCACGATCACGACGACGAGACGTTCTTCGAGGGGATCCGCCAGCTGCCGGCCGCGACCTATGCGGTCGTCGACGACGGCGGCGTCCGGCAGCAGCGCTATTGGGAGCCACGGCTCTCGACGGACGGCAATACCGACCCGGAGGCGTTCAGGCGCCTGTGGAAGAAGGCGATCGAGCGCCGGCTGGTCGCTGACGTCCCGGTGGGGACGTGCCTGTCCGGCGGCCTGGACTCGTCGTCCATCGTCTGCCTGATGAGCGAGCTGCTGGCCGAGCACGTGACCGACGCCGTCTCGCTCGGCGACCGGATCAAGACGTTTTCCGCGGTCTTCGGCGACGACCCGATCGACGAGTCCGAGTACATCGAGGAGGTCGTCCGCGCGACCGGCGTCGAGAGTCATCTCGTCGAGCCGAGCTCCGAGGAGTTCTTCGACGAGCTCGAGCGGGTCGTCTGGCACCAGGAGGAGCCGATGGTGAGCACGGGGCCGTACGCACAGTGGTGCGTGATGCGCCTCGCCGCCCCGCACGTGAAGGTGCTCCTCGACGGCCAGGGCGGCGACGAGCTGCTCGGCGGGTACGTCCCCTACCAGTACGTCTACCTCCGCCAGCTGCTCCGCGAGCGCCGCTATGCGGCGTTCGCGCGCGAGGCCTGGGATGCCCGCGACGTCCTGGGCCCGCTGCTTCGCCGCCGGCTGAGCGAGCGGCGCAAGCGGGTGCCGATCGACCGGCTGCTTCGGCCGGAGTTCGCGGCGGCGATGAGCCGCCCGCGCGACTCCCGCGCGCAGGACGACCTGAAGCTGCGGCTGCTCCAGGACCTGACCAGCTACAGCCTCCCGTCGCTCCTCCGCTACGAGGACCGCAACTCGATGGCGTTCTCGCTCGAGAGCCGCGTCCCGTATCTCGACCCCGAGCTCGTCGAGCACGTCCTCGCGCTGCCCGCCGAGGCGCTCGTCTCGCGCGGCTGGAGCCGTGCGATCCTGCGCGACGCGATGCGGGGCGTGCTGCCGGAAACGATCCGGCTACGGCGCTGGAAGGTCGGCTTCACGACGCCCGAGATGCGCTGGCTGAAGGCGCGGCGGACAGCCGTGCAGAGCCTGTTCCGCTCGCCGGCGTTCGCCGAGCGCAAGTACTGGGACGGGCTCCGTGTCGCGGACGCGTTCCGCGAAGCGTGCGCGGGACGGATGGAGGAATCGCTCTTCTTCTGGCGTGTGCTCAACGTTGAGCTCTGGCTGCGCGTCTTCTTCGGCGGCGACGGGCGGGTCACCAACCGGACGACGCCGGCGGGCGGCTACGTCAGCATGGGCGACGAGGAGGCAGTCGCGAGCCTCGACGGCGATGCGTCGGCGGCGATCCGGGCGTTCCGGCCGAATCGCGGCCGCCATCTCTTCGCGCGGACGCGCGGCGGCGAGGTCTATGCCCGTGCGCCGGTGCGCACGCGGAAGGTGGAGCCCCACGACAACCTCGAGGCGGCGGTGGTCGACGCGGTCTCCGCGTTGGGAGCGAACGGTGTCGTCCGCCCCGGCGACGTCTTCGCGATCAGCGAGAAGGTCGTCGCGATCAGCCAGGGCCGGTCCCGCCCCGTGGAGGAGATCGAGCCGGGCACGCTGGCAGAGGTTCTGTCGCGTTTCGTTCGCCGCACGCCCGTCGGCATCGGCCTCGGCATGCCGCAGACGATGCAGCTCGCCCTGCAGGAAGTCGGCGCGCCGAGAATCCTGCTCGCGACGGCGGCGTCCGCCGTCACCCGCCCGTTCGGCGTGCGAGGTGTCTTCTACCGCGTGGCCGGCCCGCAGGTTGCCGCGATCGACGGGCCGACGGCGGGGACGCTGCCGCCCTACAACACGCACGCGAAGCTCCCGCCGGCCGAGCCCGATCGCGTCGCCGCGTCGCTCTCGGCCGCGCTGAGCCGGCTCGCCGGCGGCCCCGTCGGCGTTGCCGTCATCGACGCCAACGACATCGGCGTCGCGATCCTGGGGGCAAGCGACGGCGTCGACCGCGACCTCGTCCTCTCGCTGCTCCAGGACAACCCACTGGGCCAGGGCGACGAGCAGACGCCGCTCGCGCTGATCCGGATGGTGGGCGGGAACGGCGAAGGTCTTGGCTAGCTGGATGAAACCGTCCGAGGCAGCCGAGCGGATCCGTAGCCTGGCGCTGTCGCTGCCGGAGACGTACGAGGACGAGCCGTGGGGCCATCCGGTGTTCAAGGTGGGGGCGAATCGGATGTTCGCGGCGATGGCCGGCCCCGACGCCGATCCGCTCACCCTCACGGTGAAGCTGACCGCCGAGGAGCGCGAGGTCGCCCACCTGCTCCCGTACGTCGCGACGGCGAAGTACGTCGGCCGGTACGGCTGGGTAACCGTCACCGTGACGAGCGAGGACTCGCTCGAGGCGGCGCTGGAGTGGCTGCGCGAGAGCTACTGGCTGAAGGCCCCAGCGGAGCTTCGCGAGGCCGCCTTCCGCGAGTGAAGATCCACCGGCTCGGCCCCGGCGACGAGGCGGTCGTCGCCGAGCTCGCGACGCAGGGAGCGCCTGCGCGCGCGGCGGAGCTGCTGGGTGACCCACGCACACTCTTCCTCGTCGCCTTCGAGGACGAGCGTCCCGTCGGCTTCGTCCTCGCGTACGAGCTGATCCGGCGCCATGGCGATCCGTCGAAGCTCTTCGTCTACGAGGTGGACGTCGCGGAGGGATACCGGCGCCACGGGGTTGCCTCCGCGCTCATGCTGGAGCTCGCCCGCCTCGCACGGGAACGCGGGATCCGCGCGGGGTGGGTGCTCACCGACCGGTCGAACGAGGCGGCAATGGCGCTCTACGAGTCGGTGGGCGGCCTGCGGCCGCACGAGGAGACGATGTGGGAGTTCGTGTACAGGGACGCCTGACGGTGGTGCGCCCGGCGACCGACGCGGACGCCGACCTCCTGACCGCCTGGCATGCCGACCCGGACGTGGCGCGCTACTGGGACTGGGAGACGTTCTCCCTCGACGAGATGCGCGAGCGCCTCGCGCGGGCCGAGGTCGACCACTACGTGATCGAGGCCGAGGGCGAGCCGGTCGGTTACCTGCAGGCCTGGAACGACGACGGCTTCGGGCTCGACATGTTCCTGATCCCCTCCGCGCGCGGCCGCGGCTACGGGCCCGACGCGGCGCGCACCCTCGCCCGACGGCTCGTCGCGGACGGCTGGCAGCCGCTCACGGTCGATCCGTATGCCTGGAACGAGCGAGCCGTCCGCGCCTGGCAGCGGGCCGGCTTCGAGCCCGTGGCCGAGCGGCCGCCGGACGACGAGCACACCGCCCGCTGGGTGCTGATGGAGTTCCGAGAGTCGGGCTAGTCGGCTTCCGGAACGTCGTCCGCGCCGGGCTCTTCGTCCTCCGGATCCGGGATCGGCGAGCCCTCGGCGAGCTCGTTGCGGTCGTCTTCGCGGCCCGTATTCTTGTCCTCCATGGAGGTTCTCCTTCCCGACGGTTCGGCGCTGGAACTCCCCGACGGCGCCACCGGGCTCGACGCCGCGCGGGCGATCGGGCCGCGGCTCGCCGACGAGGCGATTCTCGTCCGCCAGAACGGTCATGTCCAGGACGTCCGCCTCCCGCTGCAGGCCGGGCAGCGCATCCAGATCCTTACCACGCGCGACAAGGACGATCCGGACGCGCTCGCGGTTCTCCGCCACTCGAGCGCGCACCTGCTGGCAGAGGCGGTCCGGCGCCTCTTTCCCGGCGTCAAGATCGCCATCGGCCCGGCGATCGAGAACGGCTTCTACTACGACTTCGAGTTCCCGGAGCCCATTCACGAGGAAGATCTGGCACGGATCGAGGACGAGATCCGGAAGGAGCTCGAGGAGGGCCGTCACTGGGAACGGACGGAGGTATCCCGCGAGGAAGCACGCCAGCGCTTCCTCGCGGCCGGCGAGCCGTACAAGGTCGAGCTCATCGACGGCGCCGACGGGCCGATCACGTTCTACACGCAGGGCGACTTCACCGACCTCTGCCGCGGCCCGCACCTGCAGGATTCGCGCCCGATCAAGGCGCTCAAGCTGACGAGCCTAGCCGGCGCGTACTGGCGTGGCGACGAGCACAATCCGCAGCTGACCCGGATCTACGGCACCGCGTTCTACACGCAGAAGGACCTCGACGCCTACCTCGAGCGGCTGGAGGAGGCGCGCCGCCGCGACCACCGGCGTCTCGGCCTGCAGCTCGACCTCTTCCACTTCTCGGAGCACTCGCCCGCGTCTCCGCTCTGGCACCCGAAGGGGACGGTGATCTTCGACCAGCTCGAGCGGATCCGGCGCCGCGAGACAGCCAGGCGCGGCTACCTCCAGGTGCGGACGCCGATCATCTACGACGCCGACACGTTCTGGACCTCGGGGCACTTCCCGAAGTACGAGGACCTGATGTTCAAGCTCGACGTTCGTGGCCAGCAGTTCGCGATGAAGTCGATGAACTGTCCCGGGCACATGCTGCTGTTCGGGAGTCGTCCACGCAGCTACAAGGAGCTGCCGCTGCGGTTCGCCGAGGCCGCACCGTTGCACCGAGACGAGCTCCCGGGGGCGCTCCACGGGCTGCTCCGGGTCCGGATCGTGACGCAGGACGACGCCCATATCTTCTGCACGGAGGAGCAGATTCAGGGGGAGATCGCCGCGTGCGTGGCCGAGGCGCGGTACCTGTACGAGCTGTTCGACCTGAAGGCGAGCGCGGAGTTCGCGACGCGGCCGGACAACAAGATCGGGACGGACGAGCAGTGGGACCGCAACGAGGCGGCGATCGAGGAGGCGCTGCGGATCAACGAGATCCCCTACACGGTCGCGCCGGGGGAGGGGGCGTTCTACGGCCCGAAGATCGACCTGTTCATGGACGACGCGCTCGGCCGCAAATGGCAGATGGGGACGATCCAGCTCGACTCGCAGATGCCGTCGCGGTTCGGCCTCAAGTACGCGGGCGCGGACAACGTCGAGCACGACCTTTACGTCGTCCACCGCGCGCTGTACGGATCGTTCGAGCGCTTCATCGGCATCCTGATCGAGCACTACGCCGGCGCGTTTCCGGTCTGGCTCGCGCCCGTGCAGGTCCGGGTGGTGCCGGTCGGGGAATCCCACCGCGAGTCGGCCCGGGCGGTGCGGGACCGCCTGGTCGAGGCGGGCGTGCGGGCCGAGGTGGACGAGCGCGACGAGACGGTTTCGAAGCGCATACGCGACGCCGAGGTCGAGAAGATCCCGTACGTCGTCGTTTACGGCGACCGCGAATCGGAGAACAGCCTCGCCGTCCGTGAGCGAGGCGGCACACAATCGACACAGAGTCTCGACTCGTTGCTCGGCGACCTCGCTGCTAAGCTCTAGTTCTGCAAGCAGGGGCGAATCCGTTCCTCACCTCCGGAGCCGAGGCGCTTGTCGGGGGTTCAACCGAGCCGGTGATGACGAGAATCGGCCGCTGCTTGCAGCGGCTTTGTTGTTCGATGAAGGAGGAAGCAACCGCTTGATGAACGGCCTTTGAGACCGCGGCGCCGGCCCAGACCACAGGCTCCGGTCGTCGACCAGACGAGGATCAACGAGGGAATTCGGGTGCCGCGAGTCAGGCTCATCGACGAGGATGGGAGCCAGATCGGCATCAAGTCGATCGACGATGCGCTGAGCTACGCGCACGACAAGGATCTCGATCTCGTCGAGGTGGCTGCCCAGGCCGACCCGCCCGTCGCGCGGGTGATGGACTACGGCAAGTACCGCTACGAGCAGGAGCAGAAGGCCAAGCTCGCCCGGAAGCACCAGGTCTCCGTCAACGTCAAGGAGATCAAGTTCCGGCCGAAGATCTCGGATCACGACTACAACACCAAGAAGGGCCACGTCGTCCGGTTTCTCAACCAGCGCGCCAAGGTCAAGGTGACGATCATGTTCCGGGGGCGGGAGACCACCCATCCGGAACGGGGCCGTGACCTGCTGATGCGGCTCTACGAGGACGTGAAGGACATCGGCCAGATCGAGCAGGCTCCGCTGCTCGACGGCCGCAACATGACGATGTTGCTCGGCCCGACGAAGAACGCAGGGGTGACGAAGGACAATGCCAAAGCAGAAGACGAGCAGGGCCGCGAAGAAGCGGTTCAGGGTGAGCGGGAGCGGGAAGCTGTTGCGCAAGCGCGCAATGGCGAGCCATCTGCTCGGGAAGAAGTCGCCGAAGCGCAAGCGCAGCTTCCGCAAGGCTAGGGCGGTCGTCGGCGCCGACGTCCGCGAGGTTCGACGGCTGCTGGGGAAGCGGTAGCGATGCCGCGCGTCAAGCGATCCGTCCACGCGCGCAAGAAGCGCCGCAAGGTGCTCTCGCAGGCAAAGGGGTATTGGGGCCTCAAGCACTCGAGCTACAAGCGGGCGAAGGAGCAGGTCGAGAAGTCGCTCGTCTACGCGTACCGGGACCGCAAGGCCAAGAAGCGGACGTTCCGCCGGCTCTGGATCATCCGGATCAACGCCGCGGCGCGCGAGAACGGGCTGTCGTACAACCAGTTCGTCGCCGGTTGCCGCAAGGCGAACATCGAGCTCGATCGCAAGGTCCTCGCGGATCTCGCCGTCAGCGACCCCGCCGCATTCGCGCAGATCGCGGAGCAGGCGAAGGCCGCGCTCGCACAGGCCTGATCACCTCTCCGGCGAATCCGCGGCTCAAGCTCATCCGCCGACTGCGCGGCCGTCGTCAGCGCGAGCGCCTCGGGCTGTTCGTCGTCGAGGGGGAAGACCTCGTCGACGCGGGCCTGGCCGCCGGCCTCGAGCCGGTGGACCTGTTGGTCGCGGGTCGGGACGTCGAGGCGGACGTGCTCGCCGGCGCCTCCGAGCTCGCGCACCCGCCGCGCGTCGTCGCGGTCTTCCGGCGCGCCGACCTGCCGCAGTACGCGGCGGCGCCGGCGACGCTCGCGCTCTGGCACGTGGCGGATCCGGGGAACGTCGGAACGCTCGTCCGGTCGGCCGACGCCTTCGGCGCCTCGGTCTGTCTCTCGGCGGGCTGCTCGGATCCCACCGGCTCGAAGGCGCTGCGCGCGTCGATGGGAGCCGTCTTCCGGGTTCCCGTTGGCCGCTTCGATGACGCCGCGGGCCCGCGCGTCGCGCTCGACGCCCACGGCGGCACGCCGCTCAGCGACGTCGAGCTCGGCGAGCCGGTCACGTTCGTTCTCGGCGCCGAGCGGGAAGGGCTGCCGCAGGCCGTGGCGGAGGCATGCGAGACGCGCGCAACGATCCCTGTCCAGGCCGGCGAATCGCTCAACGTCGCCATGGCCGGGACGATCGCGCTCTGGGAGTGGTGGCGACGCCGACCGTCTCGCTGATCTCCGTCACGCCGGTCAAATCGCTCGGGCTCGCCCACCCGCCCGAGGTTGAGCTGACGCGGCGGGGCGTTCCAGGCAACCGGCGGCTGTACCTCGTCGACGGCGACGGACGCCTCTTCAACGGCACGAGGCACGGCCCCCTTGTCCGTATCCGCCCGACCTATGACGACCGGACCGGGACGCTGATGCTCGCGTTCCCCGGCGGTCGCGCGGTCGCGGGGGACCTCGCCCTCGGCGACGCTGTGGAGACGGACTTCTACGGCCGGCCGGTCGCGGGGCGGCGCGTTGACGGGCCGTGGGCAGCGGCGTTGTCGGCCGCTGCGGGGACGCCCGTGCACCTCGTACGCGCAGAACAGGAGGGCGACGCCTGCGACGTCCACGTCGCGACGATCGTCTCGGAGGCGTCGTGCGAGGAGCTGAGCCGGCGTGCATCGGCGCGCGTCGATCCGCGCCGCTTCCGGATGCTCTTCACGCTGGCTGCCTGCGGCCCGCACGAGGAGGACGCCTGGTCCGAACGTCCGGTGCGAATCGGATCCGCGGTGGTGCGCGTCGCGGGCCCGGTCCCCCGGTGCGTCGTGACCACGCAGGATCCGGCGACCGGGGTCTCCGATCTCGACACCTTACGCTCGATCGCCGGGTATCGCGGCCGGCGCGACGGGCGGCTCGTCGATTTCGGCGTCTATGCGGATGTCGAGGTGCCGGGCCGTGTTCGCGTCGGCGACGCGGTCGAGCTCTTGTAGCTCACGGAACGAGCACGAGGTGGACCTCGCGCGGGCCGTGGACGCCGACAACGAGGCGCTGCTCGATATCCGCGCTCCTGCTCGGGCCGGTCACGATCGTCAGCGCGCTGGGCAGGTCGCCGGCGACGGCCGCGAACAGCTCTTCCAATCCCGGCAGGATCCGATCCTCCCTCAGGATCGAGACATGGACGTCGGTGAGAAGATGATGCGAGCGCGGCTCGTCCGGCGTGGAGGCGAGGACGACGCTGCCGGTTTCGGCGAGCCCGAAGGAGGCGTCGGAGACGGCCGCGCCTTCGATCTGCGGCGGTCGGCCGCGGTGCACGAGGAAGCCGGCGGCGCCGGCGTTCGTCGCGAAGGTCTCGACAAGGCTCACGGCGCTCATCGGTCGCGAAAGCGCACCTGGAGGCGTGGGATCGCGCGGCCCGCGGCCCACCTTCTCCCGGGGCCGGCGAGCGAGGCGAGGGGCTGGAGCGCTCGCGCCACGGTCGTGGAGAGGCGGTAGAGCCACGGCCGGGACCAGGCGAGCGACCAGAGCTGGAACGCGATGCGCTCGCTCCTGGCTGCGACTCCGTCTCCGACGAGGTCGCGACGGAGGTCGAGCAACAGCTCGTGCAGCGGAATCTTCACCGGGCAGGCGGCCGTGCAGGCTCCGCACAGCGAGGAGGCGTGCGGCAGCGACGGCGCATTGCCGAGCCCGACGAGCAGCGGAACCAGCACCGCGCCCATCGGGCCGGAGTACACGGGACCGTACGAGCCTCCCCCGGCCTTCCGGTAGACGGGGCAGACGTTCAGGCACGCACCGCACCGAATGCAGGCGAGCATCTCCTTGTACGTGCCGCGCCTGAGGTTCGTCCGGCCGTTGTCTATAATGACAACATGCATCTCCTCGGGACCATCGCTCTCGCCCTCGCGGCGTGGGCCGGTGAGCAGGCGCGTGTAGCTCGAGAGCGGCTGGCCGGTCGCGCTTCGGCTGAGCAGCTGCAGCAGGACGGCGAGGTCGGCCAGGCTCGGTACGACGCGCTCCATGCCGACGAGCGCGATGTGGATGGGCGGCAGTGCCGTGACCAGGCCGCCGTTCCCCTCGTTGGTGACGAGGCAGATCGATCCCGTTTCTGCGACGGCGAAGTTCGCTCCGGTCACCCCGATGTCGGCTTGCTCGAAGACGCCGCGGAGCCGCCGCCTCGCCGCGCCCGCGAGTGCCTCGAGGTTCGGGTCGACCGCGTCGCCGTCGCGACCGAACAGCTCGGCGATGTCGGCCGCCGTCTTCTCGAGCGCGGGCGCGAGGATGTGGGCGGGGTGCTCGCCTGCGAGCTGGGCGATGTACTCACCGAGGTCGGTTTCAACAGCGTCGACCCCGATCGCGGCCAGCGCGTCGTTCAGCCGGATCTCCTCGCTGAGCATGGACTTCGCCTTGGCGACGAGCTTCGCGCCGCGCCGGCCGCAGACCTCGGCGACGTAGGCACATGCGTCTTCGGCCGTGGCCGCGACGTGGACGTGCGCACCTGCCGACTCGGCCGCTGCGGCGAACTGCGCAACGTATGCGTCGAGATGCTCGACGGTTTCCATGCGAACGGCGTGCGCGCGCTCCCTGAGCGCCTCCGTGTCCGGCAAGGCAGCCCAGGCGTCGACGCGCTCCTGAACGAGTCGAAACGTCGCCGCATCCGTCGCCGCCTGCATGTGCCCGTCGGCGAGCGCCGTTCGCGCGCTGGCCCGAAAGCGACGGGGAGGTTGCGCCAGGAAGCTCGTCACGGCTCGACGCCTCGCGCGAGCGCCGTCGCCAGATGGACGACCGGCAGGCGGCCACCCGTGTGCTGCACCCGGCCGGCGAGGTGCATCAGGCAGCCTGGATCGGCGGTGACGAGCGCGTCCGCCGCCCGCGCTCCGCCGAGCTTGTCGTCGGCCATCGCAACCGACAGCTCCGGCTGGCGAACCGAGAACGTGCCGCCGAACCCGCAACAGAGATCCGGCCTCGGCAGCGCCACCAGCTCGGCCCCGGAACGCTCGAGCAGCCGTCTTGGCGCCTCCGCGATGTGCAACTCCCGGAGCATGTGGCAGGAGTCGTGATACGCCAGCTGCCGGCCCGCGTTGCGGGGCTGGATACCCGCGTTGTGGTGGTCGAGGAACGCTGACAGCTCCCAGATGTCGTAGCCGTCCGCTCCCACGAGGTCGGGCAGGTAGCGGCGCGCCATCGTCGCGCACGAGCCAGACGGGCAGACGATCGGGCTGCCGCGGTGGAAGGCGCGCACGAACGTGCGGGCCACGCGACGCGCCGCGGCGTGATGCCCGGCGTTGAAGGCAGGCTGTCCGCAACAGACCTGAGCCTGCGGGAACTCGACGTCGAAGCCGGACGCTCGCAGCAGTCGAGCGGCGTCCGTAACCGCCTCCGGCACGATGAGATCGCCGAGACAGGTTGCGAAGAGCTGGACGGGCGGCACGCGCCGCGAGTCTAGTGGCGGTCGTCGAGGCGCCGAGCCTCGTCGCGGTCGAGGTCGCGAAGCGGCGGCCGGACCCGGCTCCGCGGGACGCCGACGAGCCGGTGCACCAGATGCTTGACCGCGGCGATCTCGGGCATGGCGCGGACGATCTCGCGCAGCTCGGCGAGGAACTCCTGGTCGCCTTCGCGGTTTCCCGCCCGGATCCGCTCCAACCGGTCGGGGAAGACGTTCGCCAGCATCGTCAGCGTGCCGCGACCGCCGGCGTCGTAGTGGGCGGCGGCCGTGCGGTCGGCGCCGTTCAGGATGACGAGCTCGGGGAACTCGTGGAGCCACGCCTTCGTGTTGGCGAAGTCGCCGCCGGAGTCTTTGACCCCGGCGAGCATCGGCCCGTATTCGTGGCGGAGCGAGCGGAGCAGGCCGGAGGTGATCGGAACGCCGGTGTACATCGGAATGTGGTAGAGGACGACGCGGGCGGTCGGCGGCAGCTCGGCGAACAGGCGGGCGAAGTACGCGTGCAAACCGCGTTCGTCGGGCGAGTAGTACGAAGGGGGCGAGATGAGCAGCGCGGTCGCGCCGGCGGCGACGGCGGCGCCCGAGAGCGCGACTGTCTCGCGCAACGACGTGCACGCCGTGCCCGGCACGAGGCGGGTGTGCGGGGCGAGGTGCTCGATCACGAGCCGGCGCTCCTCGAAGGTGAGCGACGGCCCCTCGCCTGTCGAGCCGAGCGGCGAGACAGTGATCACTCCGCGCTCGGCAAGCCAGGCGACGTGCCGCTTCATCGACTCGAGGTCGACGTCCCCCGAGCGGTCGAACGGGGTGATGAGCGCCGGGATCGTTCCCTGGATCACGGGAATATCTAAGCTGGAGGAACCGTGAGGGACGTCCTACCCGACATCCAGCGCTGGCGTCAGCACGGCGAGAAGGTGGCGGTGGCCACCGTGGTGGCGACCCGCCGATCCGCACCCCGGCCGGTCGGATCCAAGCTCGTCGTCTCCGGCGGCGGCGAGATGGCCGGGTCGGTATCCGGCGGCTGCGTCGAGAACGAGGTCTACGGCCACGCCTGCGAAATACTGAAGGGCGAGCGGCCGCAGTTGTTGTCGTACGGGATCTCGGACGACCTCGCGTTCTCCGTCGGGCTTCCCTGTGGGGGCGAGATCGACGTCTTCGTCGAGGAGCTTTCCGAGGCGCTTCTCGCTCGCCTGACCGAGGTGATCGAGCGCGAAGAGCGAGCCGTCCTCTTCACCGTCGTCACCGGGGAGCCGCTCGGCGCCCAGGTGCTGGTCACCGAGCAGGGCGATCGGGTGGGCGCCGATCTTCCCGAGCTTGCGGACCGGTTCGACGAGGTGATCCGAAGCAAGCGGAACCAGCTCCTGGAGATCGACGGAGTGACGGCGTTCGCCGAGGTCTACGGCCCTCCGACGAGGATCCTGGTCTTCGGCGCCGTCGATACGGCCGAGGCGCTCTGCCGTCACGCCCGCGCCCTCGGCTGGCGAACGATCGTCGCGGACGCACGCGGGAAGTTCGCGACCGCCGAGCGGCTTCCGAGCGCCGACGAGGTGATCGTCGCCTGGCCGGAGGACGCGCTCGCCCGGGTCCGGCCGGATTACGACACGGCGGTGGTTGTCCTGACGCACGACGATCGCTTCGACGTTCCCGCTCTCCAGGGGGCGCTCGCCACCGACGCCTTCTACGTCGGTGCGCTCGGTTCCCGGCGCAACCAGGAGCGACGCCGCGAGCGGCTGCTCGAGGCGGGCGTCGAGGAGGAGGCGATCGCCCGCATCTCCGGCCCAAGCGGGCTCGATGTCGGCGCCGAGACGCCGGCGGAGACGGCGGTGTCGATCCTCGCGGAGATCCTCGCCGTGCGCGCCGGTCGCACGGGCGGTCCGCTCAAGACATCGAAGGGCCGGATCCACGCCGAGGCGCCGCAGGCGCCACAGCCGGCCTAGCCGGGCCTCAGAGATAGCGCATGATCCGGTGCGCGCGGCCGCACGCGCATTGCCGGTTCACGACGCCGCAGGAGCGACAGTGCCAGCGATCCCACCAGATCCACTTGAGGTGGCAGATCTCGAGGGCTCCCAGGCCGACGATCCAGAGCCAGATCTCTGCGACCGAGAGGCGCATCGTGCGAGGTTTGCATGTACGCGTTCGCGAGGCAAGGGCGGATCGGCTTACTGGTCCACGCCGGCAGGCACGGGTGCGCGAGCCGGCCGCCGCGCGATCCAAACCATGTCCTCGCCGCCCCCGAACGGGCGACGGTCGAACCATCCATAGAGTGCTTCGACGTCGAAGCCCGAGGCCTCCAGCAGCCGCCGCCACTCGGGCGCGGACAGCCAGGCGAGTCGCATCGTCGTCTCCTCCTCGTCGGATCGCACCTGAAGGGTGAGCGTGCGCTCGCTCGTGTTCCAGTCGGCGCGCTCCCAGATGCCGGGCTCGCGCTCCAGCCAGCGGCCGTGCGTCTCTGCGATGTCCTCACGGCCCGGTGCGAAGACGTCGAATACGAGACGCCCGCCCGGGACGAGCAGGTCCCGCGCCGCCTCGAGTCCGCGCCGCCGCTCCGCGTCGTCCGGTAGATGCAGGTACGCACGGAATGGACACGCGACGAGCCGGACTCGCTCGCCGACCGGCGGCTCGCGGAGATCTCCCTTGCGGAGGTCGACGAGGTCGGCGACACCGGCCTCGGTCGCGCGCTCGCGGCAGACGTCCAGCATCGCCGGCGAGTCGTCGACCCCGATCACGGGGATCCCGGCCCGTGCGATCGGGACGGCGATCCGGCCGGTGCCGACGCCGAGCTCGACCACCGGCCCGCCGGCACGCCGTGCCTCCTCGACGTAGAAAGAGATGTCCTCCGTGACGCTGCGGCTCCAGGGATCGTAGAGCCGGGCGATCGAGTCGTACGCGCTGCGCAGCCGGCTCTCCGCTCGTTGCACATCTGTTCGGGAACCGTCACCCACCGACACGATTTCCCCGGTTACCGTGGACCCGGAGGGAGGCACGCGGCCGGCCCCCGGTGAGGCGTGACCGTCGTGGACATGTCTGGCTGGGTTGCCGGCGTTCGCGTGCACCCGCCCTGCTGGCGGTCGCCGATACGCATCCGGCGATCGTAGCCGCGGGGTTCCGCATTGGCGCCCGCGCGGAGCGACGCGCTAAGGTTCTTGCATGACGGCGACGCGGTTCCTGTTTACGGAGCCCCGGCTCGGGGCCGGGGCCCGCGCGCTCGCCGCCCGCGGCTAGCGTCGCGGTTCTCCGCTCACTCGGGCCGGGGCCTTCGTGACCGAAGACGCCGACCCACCAGGGAGGACCCGATGACCGATGCCAGCTCCGATAC
>JBKPNC010000110.1:0-11680 GCA_046732435.1 Actinomycetota bacterium | reverse complement strand
ACCGATGCCGGTGTCGCGGACAGCGAGGTGAAGGCGGTGGGAGCCCGCGCCGGCTTGCTCGGAACCGACGTGCACGACGACCTCGCCTTCCGCCGTGAACTTCACGGCGTTCGAGAGCAGGTTCAGGAGCACCTGCCGCAGCCGGGAGACGTCGCCCACGATTCCCGGCGGAACGCCGTCGTCGATCAGGCAGCCGAGCTCGATCTCCTTCTGCGAGGCCCGCGGGGCGACGATATCGAGGGCGCCCTCGACGCACTCGCGAAGTTCGAACGGCGCCCGCTCGAGCTCGAGCTTGCCCGCCTCGATCTTCGAGTAGTCGAGGATGTCGTCGATGACGTGCAGCAGAGCGTCGCCGCTCGAGCGGACGACCTCGGCGAAATCGCGCTGCTCCGCCGTCAGCTCGGTGCCGAGCAGGAGACCCGTCATGCCGATCACCGCGTTCATCGGCGTCCTGATCTCGTGGCTCATCGTGGCGAGGAAAGCGCTCTTGGCCTGCGTCGCGGCTTCCGCCTCCTCACGGGCCCGCTGCAGCTCCGTGATGTCGTGGTAGACCCCGAGGAAGCCAACGCGCTCGTCCTCGACGGTCAGCGGGACGAGCATGAGCTCGACGTCGACCGCGCTTCCGTCCTTGCGCCGCCGCCTCGTGATCCGCTGCGCCCGTCCGTTCGCGAGCGCCTCACGCGTGATCTCGCGCCCTTCGTCGCGGACGTCGTCCCCGAAGACGAGTTCGTCGACCTGGCGGCCGATCGCCTCGCCCGCCGTGTGTCCGAACAGCTCCGCCGCCGCCGGGTTCCAGCCGGTGACGCGCTCCTCGGCGTCCATGACGACGACCGCGACCGGACTGATCTCGACGAGCGACTCGAAGTGGCCCCGCTGCCGCTCGATCTCCGCGAACAGGCGCGCTTTCTGGATGGCGACGCCGACGTTGGATGCGATCGTCGCGAGCAGGCGCGCGTCGGGCTCGGCGAACCGCCCTTCCTCGCGGATGCTCTGGACGCTGATCACCCCGATTGCGTTCTCGCCGGTCATGATCGGCACGCCGAGATACGACTTCGCGGGTGTTCCGACGGAAGCCCGCCCCTCGTACTGCTCTTCCCGGTTGAGCAGGAGCGGCTCGCGGGCGTCGAGAATCTGCGAGGTGAGCCCCTCTCCGTACCGAAGCGGCGGCTCGGGCCGCCGCTCGCCGGTCTCATAGTAGTAGACGAAGTCGATCCGCCCGGCCTCCTCGTCGAGCAGCGCGACGTAGGCAATGTCGGCGGCGAATGTCTCGCGGATGCGCTCGCCGACGAGCTCGATGAGCGCGTCTAGCTCAAGCTGTGTCGCGAGCGCCTGGCCGACGCTGTTCACGGTGCCGAGCTCGGCGACGCGCTGCCGCGTCTCGTGAACCAGCCGAGCGTTCTCGAGGGCGACGCTCAGGCTGCCGCAGAGCGTGGTCAGGAGCCGCTTGTCGACGTCCGTGAACGCGTGCGTTCGGTCGACGTTCTGAAGCGAGATCACACCAGTCGCGCGTCCACCGATCACCAGGGGGACGAAGAGCGCCGACTTCACCGGCTCGCCGCTCAGGACATAGGGGTTGCCGTACCGCTCCGCCACCTCGGGCGTCGTCTCGTCGATCATCAGCGGCTCACGCGTCTCGATGACGTGCTTGCGAAAGCCAATGAGCGGGATCGGCTTCTCCTGCAGCCGCTCGCCGCGCTCGATCACGTACGGGAACTCCAGCAGCCCTGTCGCCTCGTCCAGGATCGAGATGCTGACCACCTGGGCGTCGAAGACCTCTTGCAGCCTGTCGCCCACGAGGTCGTGGATCGCCTGCGGGTCGAGCTCCCCGGCAATCGCCTCTTGCACGCTGTTGATGAGCGCGAGCTCGGCGTTCCGCTGCCGCGTCTCGTGCACCAGCCGCGCGTTTTCGAGCGCGACGCTTAGGCTCCCGGCGAGCGTCGTCAGCAGGCGGACGTCGCTTTCAGTGAACGCGTTCGTCCGGTCGAGGTTCTGCAACGAGATGCGGCCGCGTAGCTCCTCGCCCGCAGTCAGAGGAACGACGAGCATGGAAAGCGCCGGTTCGCCCTGAGGCACCGGAAACTGCTCATTGCGCTCCCGCTCCCAGGCCGGCACGTCATTGATCAGCACGGGCCCCTTCGTCTCGAAAAGCTGTCGCGAGGTCGGCGAGGTCGCCGGTGTCGGCTCGTCGGGGAAGCGGACGCCGCGCTCGATCGTGTAGGTGTAGCGCAGGAGCCCAGCGTCGAAGTCGAAGATGCCGATGTCGACAACCTGAGCGTCGAAGATCTCCTGGATCTTGTCGCCGACGACTTCGTAGATTGCCTGCATCTCCAGCTCGCCGGCGAGCGCCGCCTGGACGCTGTTGATCAGCGCCAGTTCGGCGTTCCGCTGCCGCGTCTCGTGCACCAGCCGCGCGTTCTCCAGAGCGACGCTTAGGCTCCGGGCAAGCGTCTCCAGCAGCTGCTGGTCGGAGTCGCTGAACGCGTGCTCCCGGTCGATGTTCTGGAGCGAGATCACGCCCGTCGCGTTGCCCGCGGCGATGAGAGGCACGTAGAGAACGGATCTCGGCACGGCGCCGGACAGCACTGGATTGCCGAAACGCTGCGCGGCTCCGATGAGGTCCTCGTCGATCCGCAGCGACTGGCGCGTCTCAATGACGTGACGCCTGAAGCCAAGGAGCTCGAGCGGCTCGTCCGGGAAGCGGACGCCGCGCTCGATCGTGTACGGGAAGTGCACCATGCCGGTCGCGTCGTGGTAGATGCCAATGTCGACGATCTGCGCGTCGAAGATCTCCTGGATCTTGTCGCCGACCACGTCGTAGATCGCCTGCAGCTCCAGCTCACCGGCAAGCGCTTCCTGGACACTGTTGATGAGCGCCAGCTCGGCATTGCGCTGCCGGGTCTCCTCGATCGCACGAGCGCGGGATAGCGCGGCGCCGACGTGCTGTCCGACGAACGCGAGGAGGTCCCTGTCCTGCTCGGTGTACTGGACGTCCTTTGTGTATGACTGCACGACAAGCGCGCCTACCGTCCAGCCCTCGGCCTTCAGCGGGACGCCGAGCCAGCTGGACTCCTCGCTGAGAACCCCGATCAGCTCGACCTCGCCCTGCTCGATCAGCTCCCTCATGCGCTCATACGTGAGCAGTTGCGGCTGGCCGGTACGGAGCACGTACGCAGTCGTCCCCCTGGCATCGCCGGTTCCGAAAGCGTCCCACTGGTTCGGGTCCGGAACGTCGAGGTCGACCTCATCGACGTAGTACGGATAGTTGATGAGCTGCCGCGCCTCGTCGTGGAGCGCGATGTAGAAGTTGTTCGCGTTCATCAGCTCGGCGACGACGCCGTGCACCGCCCGGTAGAACTCCTGCATGTCCCGGGCCGCGCTTGCGAGCTCGGCGATGCGATAGAGCGCGGCCTGCACGTGCTCGCTCTGCCGGCGCCCCACTTCGGCGGCTTCGAGCTCGGCCAGGCGGCGGCGCGCCTCAGCGAGCTCCGCCGAGAGGTCGGCGTCGCCTGTCATCGAGCCTCGATCACCGCAGCGATCCCGCATCGGGCCACAACGGACAAGTATCCCGCGGGTTCCACGGACCGTCCAGGCAGCGCCGCTCTGCGTTCAGCCTTACGCGACGCCGCGGTCCTTGCGGAGCGCGTTGCGGTTCACGGCGGTGCTCTGATACGCAGGGTGCGAGATGGTCATCCAGCGGCTGCTCCGTGACACGGGAGCGGACGCCGTCGATGGCGACCTCGTCTCCGTCGCTCCCGAGGGATTCGAGGTTCAACCCGATTGGGCCGATCTGCAGTCGCCGGAGACGTATCTCGGTTACGAGCCGGGCGCTCAACTTCACGTCCGTCAACGGCGTGGGCTTCGACGAGCCGCGCACCTACGAGGCGCCGGGCTCATTGAGGCTCAACCACTGGGCTCTCTCCGGCGACCGGACGGTCGCACGGGGAGCCCGCCGTGCTGAACCGCGCGGACGGACGCATCATCTTCCGCTTCCACGCGCGCGACGTCCTCATTGTCCCGGACCGGGCGAACGAGGCATTTCGGAACGCCCGCAGAACCCGCAGACCAGGACTTCTGGAGGGCCTCCACGCGAGGGTCTGGGACCCAGAGCCTCCGGTGGACGTCGCTAAGGGCGACTGGTCGATCGTTGTCATGAACGCGGACGCCTCACCCGGTGTGGACGCGCGGTTGAGCCTCGGGGCCAAGGTCGGTTTCCTCTTCTGGCTCGGTATCGGACTCGCGATCGGCGGCGGCATCCTACTTGCCGTCGGCGGGGCGATGATCTATTTCAGCCTCCGGCGGCCGCTGTATCCTGTTTCCTCGCCCGCGGTGTCGAGAGCGTGAGCTCGACCCGAGGACACCTCGTCTCAAGCCGGCCTTACTCGACCCGAAAGAGAGGTTCCACGGTGCGCACCATTTCCCTCTTGAGCTTGGCGCTTTTCCTCGCCCTCGCGGCAGCGGTTCCGGCGGGTGCGAGCGCTGGGCCGTACAAGGTCAAGCGCCTGCAGGCGATCTCGGCGGGTCCGAGCCTCTTCCCCGCCGGTTGTCCCGGCGCCTTTCACGACAGCGAGAAGCCGACCGGTCTCGAGATCGAGCCGGCGATCACTGTCAACCCGGCGAATCCCCGCAACATCGTCGCGACCTGGAAGCAGGACGTGTCGGCCACTTTTAATGCTCGGGACGACCTCGTCGCCTCATCGCTCGACGGTGGCAAGACGTGGCAGCGGAGCACGATCCCTGGCCTCACGCGGTGCACCGGTGGGACCTCGGACACCGCCAGCGACCCATGGGTCTCGGCCGCCGGGGACGGCACGGTGTACTTCGGCGGTCAATCAGGCTTGACCTCGACCGATCCTCCGCTCGTCGCGATCGTTGCGAGCCACTCCGCGGATGGAGGCCGCCATTGGGCGATGCCGGCAACGGTCAGCCCTCGTCAGGGGGGTAACGAGCAGCCTGCCGTCACCGGCAGTCCCACCCTCGCGGGCCACGCCTCCATGGTCTGGGCCAACTTCACGCTTGATTTTCCAAGGACCAACACCCTCGAGTTCTCGCGCACGACCGACAGCGGCACGACTTGGTCGCCCCCCGTCCTCATCGACCAGCCGGGTCCGTTCGCCTTTGATCAGGCCCCCCGGCTTCTCGTCCTGCCCAACGGAACCTTGCTGGCCCTCTTCGCACGGATCGACTTGGAGGCCGGGTTTGGGGCGCACTATGCCGCACGGTCGCTCGACGAGGGACGAACCTGGCTTCCGCCCGTGCAGCTCGGCCCGCACCTGTCGCTCATCGAATTCCTCCATCCCGAGTTCGGACACCTCCCGCAACCGCACTACCCCAGCGCCGCAATCGCCGCCGACGGCACCGCGTACGTTGCGTTCGAGAACAACAGCTCGGCGACCTCCGGCGGAATCGGCGTGGCCAAGTCCCGCGATGGCGGTCTCACCTGGAGCAGCTCGACGCTCCGCGTCAGCGCCTACGCGTTCGAGCCGGCAATCGCCGTCAACAAGCACGGCACCGTGGGCGTGACCTGGTACGACCTCCGCAACGACCGGCCCGGCGATGTCGCCCTGACGGCCGATGTCTGGTTTGCCCACTCCCACAACCGCGGCTCATCCTGGCGGCAGACCCATGTCGCCGGCCCCACCGACCTTCGGACGTCACCCCTTCCCGTCCAGAACTACGTGGGCGAGTACCAAGGGTTAGCCGGGCTCCGTAACGGGTTCGCCGCTGCCTTCACGCTGCCGGCGCCGCAAGCCAAAGACGGCCCAACGGACATCTTCTTCGCGCAAATCGGGCCCGGAAAGGCGCCGTGCGACGACCTAAGGGATTGCTAACCGAAAAGGTCGGGAGGCGGCAGACGTCATGAAAGCAGGCGCGGAGCGCAATGACTGATGCGACCACTCTTTAGGTCGATAGCGCAAGGAACGAGATCGTGATGAGTGAACTTCCTGATCGGAGACGCCGATCCGCTCGAGCATCTCGAGGGTCCCGGGCGTGCACAACAGCGGCGCGCGACGTATTCGCCCCCGTCGCCTGCCGATCAACCACCGCGACGTCATGGCCATGCCCAGCCAACGAGGCGGTAACCGCCAACCCCACCGGCCCAGCACCCACCACCAGCACCTCGGTCACGGCTATCCAAAACGCTCCAACACGATAAGACGACATCGTCGAGATGAGTCGAGACGACGACAACTCTGGGCGAACGCGAGTCCACGATTGAAGGCTAACGACCGATCTCGCGGCAAACTCACCGTTGGCTCGGTCCAACCCTGGGCGACCACGTCCGAGGAGTGGCCCATCCGGAAGCTGACTTCGGCCCCGACCTTCGCGACGTGGAGAACGAAGCCGCCGCCAAGGTGCGCGAGTGGGGCTTCCTGGGGATTGGCTCGCGGCGGTTCGACGAGCGCCGCGACTAAGCCAAATGAGTCATCCGCGCTCGCCGCGTGCGTGCCCCCGTGGTTCCCCGGAGCGCGAAAAACTGGTCACGCCCAACCGGACCCGTGGGGTGGTGCCGTTTGGCAACTAGACCGCGGCGTCTATGACGTCACCGTCCGAGTAGACGCGGGGGGCCGTCGGCACGGCACGCACCCTTAAGCTGGACTACCTGACCGCCGACTTCGTCCGCTTCGTGCTGCGCGCCGAACCCTAATCAGCTCTGTAGGACTGCCCGGAAGACGATGACGCGGCTGAACGTCCGCCCGTCGATCTGATAGCCATAGCAGCCGGCAACGCGGAGGCGGGTCGTGGAGGCAAGGAATCCCCACCCAGGGGCGGTCGTCGCCGATCCCCAGCCGCGGATCCTCAGCTCGGTCGGGGGAACCGTCGCGAGCCCGAAACGGAGGTGGTGCGTGCCGTCGAGCTGCCGCCCGCGGATCAGCACGGGCCGCGGTAGCTGGGCGACCGTATCCACGGAACTTTCTGACCGGCCCACTGGCTGCCCGCAAGCTGGCTTGTGGCTGATGGCGGATAGGCGAAGGGCACAACCGCCTCCGGGCCCGCTGAGCCCGAGCCGAACCCGGGGTACACCGGACCGCGGCCGAACGCGGCCGTGAGGCCGAACGCCGACGGCAGCGGGCCGGTCTTCGGCGTCGTCGGGCACGGCGCTCCCGCGGCAATGTGAGGAATTTGCAGGGGCCGGTGGAGCTTCCTCCACACGCCCGCGCCAGCCGAACCGGCCGGCAGAACAACGACCGCGAGCGCGGCGACGCAAAAACGAGCCGGCGCACAGTCCGAGCGTAGCGCTGCCGGTCTTCTCCGTCCAACGCCCGCACCGGCGCTCCGAGTTTCGGCCGACTGCGCTGCAGATCGTGTAGGAACCGGGAGCCGCAGTTTGTAACAATCCGCGCGGGGACGAGACTCTCTTGAGTCGCGGGCTCCGATGCCAGCGGGCGGTTATGGGACGATCCGGTAGGAGTGCGACGGACGAAACAGGCGGAAAGTGGGGTCGTTCCGGCCGTCCGGCTTCATCTAGACGAAGTGGACCGCCTACGGGACCTGCTGGCCGAGACGTGCGAGAAGGTGACTCTGGAGACGAGCGGTTACGAGTTCGACAACCCGGACGAGCTGGGGAGACTGGGGCGTCATTACGTGAGACGGCTTGTGATCGATGGTCGGAGCCCGTCTATTCGCGTGTCGATTCAGCCGTTCGGCGCTGTACTTGTAGCCCTTGGACAACGACGTCGTTTCCCTCGGGTTGCTTACCGTGACGAGGCTACTGCTGGAGACGACTAGCCCGTGGTGGGGATTCGCGTCTCGCCGCTTCTACGCGCTAAGCGTTCTCTGGCTCGTACTCATGGGCGGAGCGAGCGCGCTCAGCTACTTACTCCGTGAAACCTGGCTGGGGACGGCGATATTCCAAGGCTTGGTGCTGCTCTGTTACGCGCCTCTCGTTTACATTCGCCTGCGAGGCTCGATCGTGTATCTCGTCCGTCGAGCCGCCGAGCCGCCATTCTTCGTTCGCAACAAGGACCGGCTGCTCATAGGTCTGATCGTCGCGGCGTTTTCGATCGGCGGTACAACGCTAGTTGCCTTCTTCGTGAAGTAAATGTGGTCCGAGCGCCCTGCGGGAGCGCCCAGCCCGATGGCAGGCTCGGCGAGCGTACGTCGCGATCGCGTCGACGGCAAGACGCTCTTTCGGACGCGGCCGGTTCAGACCGGCGAGACGCTCTCTCTCCCTGCCGGACGGTAGATCGAGACGGGGGCTCGGAAGGCGTACTGCCCCCGTCAGGCGGGTCGCACCGAGAGTTGCCACTCGCCGCATGACCGGCGGAACGCTGAGGCGTCGCTGGACGGGCGGATCGCACAGCCGTCCGATTCCGGTTGGGCTGCAAGGCTACGCCCACGAGCGACGAGGAGGGCTCATCGCTCTGCCGCTCTTTCCCACGATTTTCCCAAAGTGCGCCTCTAGGGTCTCGTTCGTCCGGTCGGCATGGCGGGCCGCGTCGAAGAGGTGCGCGTACAGCTTGAGCGTAACCGCCGGATCGGCGTGCTCGAGCTGCCGACTGACGCGGGAAGGGTACGGGGTGGCCGTCGACGGCGACCCTCGTTGGTACCCAATCGGTACCCGAGCTGGAAACCTTTCGCCTCCGCAGAGAACGAGACCAAGAAAAAAGCCCCGCTCCCGCGGGGCTTTCTTCGTTCGGGGCGCCGAGATTTGAACTCGGGACCTCTAGTCCCCCAGACTAGCGCGCTAACCAGGCTGCGCCACGCCCCGTTCGGGCGCACGATATCGGATCTCTGCCTTCCCCCAGTCGCCGACGTCCACGAACGTCGACGCGCTCGCGGTACTCGACCCGAATCGGCGGGAAGTGCTTGTGCCGGGGTGCGCATCGTGAAGACGGCGCCCAAGGCGTTCATCAAGGACTCGGAGGACTGCACGATCCTGAACGGCTTCCCGGCCGGCAGCTATACGTGCGCGGACTTCGGAGGCTGGTATAGCGACTACGACGGCATGTTCACGCTCGACTGCACCGAAGTCATCACGGATAACGGCGACGGCACCTCGAACAACACCGCCGCCTATTACAAGACGGAGGATCAGCGGCCAGCAAAAGGCGCTCCGGCGCCCTTTTGCTTCGTCTCATGAACGCGTGCTCCGTTGAGCTTGGAGGCTTCAGCTACCCGCGCGCGTACTCCTCAGCCGATCGCGGCTCGAACTCGAAACCGACGAACCGTTCGTCGCCGAGGATCTCCGCGTCGTGGCCGGGTTCGATCACGTACGCGTCGCCGGGGCCGAGCTCGAGGACGGTGCCGTCGTCGTGCGTAACCCGCATCCGCCCCGACTGGACGACGCCGATGTGCCGGTGCATGCAGCTGTCGGTTCCGGCGACCGGCTTCACGCACTCGGACCATCTCCAGCCAGGCTCCATCGCGAAGCGGGCGGCGGTCGTGCCGCCCATATGCACCACATTCACCTGAGTCTTGTCGGGAGTCCGACTCTCGTCCGGCGAATCGAAGTCGCGCTTTTCAACACCAGCCATTCCAACCTCCTAGATCGGTATGCGGCCGACTATGACACCCCTCCGGCGACCGTGCCCCGGGATACTGGCCAGTTGTGGTTGCCACGGCCGAGACCTGGGCCCTCTTCTTCCACCTGCTCGGTGCGTTTCTGCTCTTCGCGGGCGCGATCTTGGCCGGCGCCCCGTTCGAGGCGGCGCGTCGCCGGCACAGGCCAGACGAGACCGCGCTGCTGCTCGGGCTCTCCCGCGTGGGTGTCGCGTTCGTCGCCGCGGGTGCACTGCTCGTTCTCCCGTTCGGGGTCTGGCTCGTCCGCCTGGAAGGGATCGGCTACGACGCCGGCTGGATCGACGCTGCTCTTGCACTCTTCGTGCTCGCCTTCCTCGCGGGCGCGATCGCCGGACAGCGGCCGAAGCAGGCGCGCCTTCTCGCGGAGCGCCTCAGTCGCGACGGCGAGGCAGAGTCACACGAGCTGCGCGCACTGCTCGACGACCGACGCTCGCGCGCGCTGAAGTATCTGTCCGCCCTGCTCATCGTCGCGATCGTCGCCCTGATGGTGTTCAAGCCCGGGTGACGCCGCGTCGGGACGGGCGGCTCAGCGGTGGTGGCGCCAGCGCTTCCGAACCGGCTTGGGCTTCACCCGGAACGCTGGACTGGTGAAGACGGCGCTCCGGCTCGGGTTCATCGTCGCCGCCAGCCGCGCGGCATAGACGTAGTACCCGGGCTGCAGGCGCTTCGCCGGGAAGCGAACCAGCTGCGACCAGTACGCCTTGACGAAGACCGACCGCCGGAGCACCGGCGCCTTCGCCTTGCCCGTGCCGTTGAGGCCGCGGACGATCGCATCACGGCGCGCGGGGGTCAGGGACCTGCCGCCGAGCCGGAACACTCCACCCGTGATCGTGACGTCTTCCGTTGCGCCCGAGGTGAAGCCCCACCACGTCTGCTTCCACCACTGCGTCTTCACCTTGAAGTCCGCGTGCGCCCCCACGACCGTGGTCGTCGGCTGCCACGTGCGCACCTGCCCGGACGCACATTGCCCGTGCGTCTGCGCGATCGCGGTCTTGACGGCGTTGTACGACGGCTTGTGCGTTCCGTCGGCTCGGATGACCCCAGACTGGAAGCGGTCGAGGTTCGGCTCGTCCTCGAGCCCGAAGATGAGCACCGAGCGCAGAGCCGGATCGCAGCCCGCGGTGCGGACAAGCTGGCCGTAGATCTGCGCCTGCGTCGGCTCGCTCGTCACCTTGACGTTCTCCTTGCCGTAGTACGCGTGCCGCGCCGACGCCGGGATGGCCGTCTGCCACCCCGTCTCGCCGATCATGATGCTGAGCGGCTGCAGGGCGGCGATGCTCTGCCCGAAGCGAGCGGTCGACCCGAAGGTCGGCTGCGGCGTGGAGGCGAACCCATCCCACAGTGCCTGCTTGAGGCGATCGAGGTTCGCGTAGCCGATGTTCGGCCACGGGAAGCCCTTCGTGAGCGGGTCCGTGGGCTCGTTCGGATACGCGTGAATGCCCCATTCGTCCCAGGCGGGCCGCGCGCGACCGAGCGCGCGATATTCGAGCCCCATGTCGTGGATGAAGCGGTACGGCGAGGTGGAGATGTTGCTCGGCGCCCTGCAGTTGTCGTTTCCGCGCGGGGAGATCGACGTGACGATGCGGACTCCCGCGTCGACGGCCTTGACGGCGTCATAGGTCTTCGCCAGCAGCTGCATGTACGTCGCACCGGACGCGGGCGTGCAGTCGGCGCGGAACTGCGGCTGAAGGAACTTCGGCTGGTTCGGCTCGTTGCCGACGATGAATCGCCGCACCTGCGGGAACGTGCGAGCAAGGCTCGCAGCCCAGGCGGCGAACCCGCTCAGCGCCGACGGATTGGCCGTCAGCGCTCGCGCGTTGGCCGGGTAGAGCGCGAGGACGATGTCGACATGGTGCGCAGCGGCCTGCGCCAACATCCGCGCGAGGTCGGCCCGGTCCGCGATCAGCTGCGGGTGCCGGTCGTCCCACAAGATGCTGACTCGGTCCTCCCGCATCCCGAGATCCTGGAGCTTCGCGAAGAAGGCGGCGCCCCCGTCGTGGTCGTGAAGCGGGTGGTTGTCGGCGACCCCGAAGACCGCCCCGGCGGACGCCTGGCTCGCGACGAGCAGCGCCGCGGCAAGCGCGGCTGCTCCGACAATCGCTCGTATCCGGTTTGGCACCAGCCCTCCTGCGTGTCTGTCCACCGCTTGAGCTACTAC
>JBKPNC010000109.1:0-23810 GCA_046732435.1 Actinomycetota bacterium | reverse complement strand
GTGTGTCCGTCCGGGCCGAGCCCGAGCAGGACGAGGTCGAGCGAGCGATCCCCGAGCTCGCGACCGTAGTCGTCGGCCGCGTCAGACGGGGCCAGCTCGCCGCGGATCCGATGGACGACGCGCGGCTGCACCTCGAGGCGGGTAAGCAGCGCTTCGTGCGCCAACCGGTAGTTGGAGCGCTCGTCGTCGGGCGGCACGCAGCGCTCGTCGCCCCACCAGACCTCGGCGCCGCTCCAGTCGGGGCGGCGGTCGGCCGCGATCTCGTAGGCGCGGCGCGGCGTGGAGCCGCCAGCCAGCGCGATATGACCTCCTCCGGCGACGGCGGCCAGCCGCGCAGCGGCCTCCTGCGCGGCCTCCTCCGCGGTGTCGACGACGAGCAGGTCGACGTCCCTACGAGCCACCGGCCGCCAGCTCCTGCGAGCGCTCCATCGCCGCCTGGATCGCGTTGAGAAAGGCGGCCCGAACGCCGGCGCGCTCGAGCTCACGGATGGCGCGAATCGTCGTTCCGCCCGGGGAGGTAACCATCTCGCGGAGCTCGACGGGATGCATCTGCTCGTCGCGCAGCAGCTTCGCCGTGCCCAGCATCGTCTGGACGACGAGCTGCGTCGAGATCTCGCGGCCGAGTCCAAGCAGGATCCCGGCCTCGATCATCGCCTCGGCGAGCAGCGCGAAGTACGCGGGGCCGGATCCGGAGACGGCGGTGACGGCGTCCATGTACCGCTCGGGAACGCGTACGACCGCGCCCAGGTGCGTCAGCACCTCCTCGGCGAGCGCGAGATGTTCGTCGTCGGCGTGGGAGCCGGCGCAGATTCCGGCAATTCCCTCGTGCACGGTGGCGGGCGTGTTCGGCATCGCGCGCACGACCGGCACGCCGGCGGCGAGCCGTTGTTCGATCGCGGACGTCGGGATCGCCGCCGCGATCGACAGCACCGTCTGGTCGGTCGCGATCGCGGGGCCGACTTCTCCGAGAAGGACATCGAAGTCCTGAGGCTTGACCGCAATCACGATGAGGACGGCGCCGACGACGGCCTCCGCATTCGAGAGCGACGTGGCCACGCCGTACTTCTCCGAGAGCTCCTCGGCCCGCTCCTCGCGCCGCGCCGTCGCGATGATCTCAGCCGGCTCGCGCCAGCCCGACCGGAGCAGACCGGCGATCAGCGATTCGCCGATCTTGCCTGCGCCGAGCACCGTGAGACGCCGATTGTCGGACGGCATCCGGTGAGTGTATTGCGCCGGGTACGAGGCCTCGGCCGTAGGCGGCCATGAGGTAGACGCTGGCGAGCCCCTGCCACTCCTCGTAGGGCGCCAGCAGCTCGGCCGTCTCGTGTCCCTCGACCCAGCGGCCCCAGAGCGCCGCGCACAGCTTGACGAGCGCCAGGTCGCCGACCAGGCCTCGCTCCGGCCGCCCGAGTCCCTCGAGGCAGACGACGCCGACCGACCACGGCCCGAGCCCGCGCTCCCGCTCGAGCCGGCCGGCGACGACGTCCGTGGACAGGAGCTTGAAGCGCTCGAGGTCGAGCGTCCGGCAGATCCGGACCAGGCCGGCTCCCCGTCGGGCATGCAGGCCTTCCGCCCGCAGTCGGGCGGGCGAGAACCGGGCCAGGTCTGCGCAGGACGGCGGCGCGTGGAGGCCGGCGGTCGAGGCGGTCGCGGCGCGGATGATCCGTCGCTCGATCGCCCTGGCCCTCCGCGCCTCGATCAGCTGCCCGCAAAACGCGCGGAGCAGCGCATGAGCGACGGTTCCGAGCCGCGCTGGACGCAGCCAGGGATGGAGCCCGATCATGTGCCGGAGCAGCGGGTCGTGCGCGAACCGGCGCAGGAAAGGCGTGTGGTCGTCGTCGAGCGCGAGGACGAATCGCACGTGGTCGATGCCGTCCGCGTCGGGGGCGCGCAGAAGAACGGCGCCGTCGGGGTACTGCAGTGCGCTTCCGAGGCCGCCGCCCGGAAGCGCGAGCGTGAGCAGCGTGCCGCGCCGCCGACGCGTCGAATCGCCCCGCGCCGAGAGCGCGAGGGCATACGGACCGCGCGGCCTGACGATCGCCTCCGCCATCGGTTGACCATACGGGCTCCGTCGGCGGGACAGCGCCGGGTCGATACCGTTGCGCCGATGGCGGAGGCGATCGATCCCGGCGTGGAGATCGGACACGTCCACCTGAAGGTGGCGGACATCGACCGCGCGCTCGACTTCTACCACGGCGTGCTCGGTTTCGACGTCATGATCCGGCTCGGTGACCAGGCCGCCTTCATCAGCGCGGGGGGCTATCACCACCACATCGGCCTGAACACATGGGAGAGCAAGGGCGGCTCCCCGCCCCCGCCGGGGACGACGGGCCTCTACCACGTCGCCATCCGCTATCCGAGCCGCGCCGCGCTCGCAAAGGCACTGCGCCAGGTCCTCGATGCCGGGATCCCGCTCACGGGCGCCTCCGACCACGGCGTCAGCGAGGCGATCTACCTGCGCGACCCGGACGGCAACGGCATCGAGCTCTACCACGACCGGCCGCAACAAGAGTGGCCGAAGGGCCCGGACGGTGAGTTCGTGATGTACACCCGTCCGCTGGATGTGGAGGGTGTGCTCGCGTCTGCTGAGTTGTGAGAAACGGGCTGAGGAGGGCTTGCCCTCCGTGGGCCCGTTTGGCCGAAGGGCCCGGACGGTGAGTTCGTGATGTACACGCGTCCGCTCGACGTGGACGACCTGCTCTCGTCTGCCGGCTAGGCAATCCGGCGGACGCGGCCTGTCCGGGTTTCCACGGAGACGAACGTCCCGGAGGAGAACCCGAAGATGTAGAGCGGCTCGTTGATCGGCCGCGCCGTGCGCGTGCCGCCCGTCAGCGGCCATCGCAGCGTCACGGTGAGGAACCCGAGCTTGTGCCCGGCGGCTCGCAACTTGGCCACGGCCGTCGGGAGCGTCATCTTCGGGATCTTGCTGATGTTCCGGTCCTCGAGGAACGGCCCCTTCAGGGCCTTGAAGTTCCCGAGGCGGCCGTTCCGGTAGAAGACGAATGCCGCGCGGTATTTGAACTTCGGCGTCGTCTGGTTGTTGTAGACGAAGCGCCACTTCGTGACTCCTGCGGCGCTCCTCATCTCTCCCCGGCCGGTGCCGTCGGCTTCGAGCAGCACGGCCTTCGCGAAGCCCTTCTTGGCACGAACCATCGCCGTCGCCCGGGTGATCAGCGATTGCACCGACGGGGTCGCGCCGGGCGCCGCCGATCCCGCGGCGACGATGACCGTAAGCGCAAGCGTCGCCACCGCGGCGACGACCACTGCTCTCCCCCGACGCACCGGCCACTTCTACAGAGTCCTGAGGGCAGATTCAAGGCCCCGGCACAATGGGCGTGTGGAGGCACCCGCCCGGGACAAGTGGGCCGAGTGGCTACTCGAGCGCCGGCACGGAGGCGACCGTTCGGCTCTGGAGGCAACGATGGCGCACCTCGCTCCAATCCGGGACCGGGTGCTCGACAATGCCGCGCTCACCGCGGGTGACGTGCTGCTCGACGTCGGCTGCGGCGACGGCCTGATCGCGTTCGGAGCCCTGGACCGTGTCGGCGAGAGCGGGAGGGTGATCCTCAGCGACGTCTCGCGGGATCTGCTCGAGCACTGCCGCGAGCTCGCGGGCGATGCGGGCGCTCTCGACCGCTGCGAGTTCGTCGAGGCGCGAGCCGAGGAGCTGACGCCGATCGAGGACGGATCGATCGATGCCGTAACCACGCGCTCGGTGGTCATCTACGTCCCGGTCGAGGACAAGCCGCGGGCGTTCGGGGAGTTCTTCCGCGTACTGAAGCCCGGCGGGCGGCTGTCGATGTTCGAGCCGATCAACCGGTTCGCCTGGCCGGAGCCCGAGGACCGGTTCTTCGGGTTCGACGCGACGCCTGTGCTGCCGCTTGCCCGCAAGGTGAAGGCCGTCTTCGAGCGCTCGAGCGGCGACGAGACGCTCGTCGACTTCGACGAGCGCGACCTGCTCGCCTTCGCCGAAGGCGCAGGGTTTGCGGAAGTCGAGCTTGCCTACGAAGCGACCGTCAGACACCGCGCGGGCATGTGCTGGGGAGCGACGTCTTCATGGGATGTCTTCCTGAACCAGTCCGGCAATCCGTGTGCCCCGACGCTCGCCGAGGCACTGGCGGAAGCTCTCACGCCGTCCGAGCAGGAAGCGTTCGTCGCCTACCTCAGACCGCGGTACGAGGCGTCGGAAGGAACCGAGCGGTTCGCCACCTCCTATTTGCGCGCGGTCAAAGGGTGACCGGTGCTATACCTGCGTCGGAGGGAATGACCAAGCCGGTCGAGCAGGCTCACGACGTCGTCATCCGGTTTGCGGGCGACTCCGGAGACGGCATGCAGTTGACGGGCGGGCGCTTCACGAGCGAGACGGCGCTGCTCGGGAACGACCTGTCCACCCTGCCCGACTTCCCGGCCGAGATCCGGGCGCCGGCCGGATCCCTGCCCGGCGTTTCGGGGTTCCAGATCCACTTCTCCGACGAGGACATCCTTACGCCCGGCGACGCCCCGGACGTGCTCGTGGCGATGAATCCCGCGGCGCTGAAGACGAACCTCCGCGACCTGCCGAAGGGCGGCGTGCTGATCGTGAACACGGACGCCTTCACCGAGCGGAACCTCGACAAGGCCGGCTACGCGGCCAATCCGCTCGAGGACAGTTCCCTCGCCGACTTCCACGTCCACGCGGTGGCGCTGACGACGCTCACGCAGGAGGCCGTCAAGGAGTCCGGCATCACCAAGCGCGAGGCGGAGCGGTCGAAGAACATGTTCGCGCTCGGCCTGATGTCGTGGCTCTACAACCGCCCGACCGAGGGTACCCTCGCGTTCCTCGAGCGCAAGTTCGCGAAGCGCCCAGAGATCGCCGACGCCAACGTGCGGGCGTTCAAGGCGGGGTACAACTACGGCGAGACGAGCGAGGACTTCGCCGTCTCCTACGAGGTGGCGCCGGCGCGGCTGCCACCGGGCCGATACCGGAACATCACCGGGAACCAGGCGCTCGCCGCCGGGCTGGTGGCAGCCGGTGTGCGCAGTGGCCTGCCGCTCTTCCTCGGCGCCTATCCGATCACCCCGGCCTCGGGGATCCTCGAGGAGCTGGCCCGCTACAAGCAGTTCGGCGTCCGCACGTTCCAGGCGGAGGACGAGATCGCGGCGGCGGGCGCCGCGCTCGGTGCGTCGTTCGGCGGCTCCCTCGGCGTGTGCACGTCGAGCGGTCCCGGCGTCGTGCTGAAGATGGAGACGATCGGTCTCGCGGTCACGCTCGAGCTGCCGCTCCTGATCATCGACGTTCAGCGCGCGGGGCCGTCGACGGGTATGCCGACGAAGCCGGAGCAGGCCGATCTCCTCCTGGCGATGTTCGGGCGAAACGCGGAGTCACCGGTCCCCGTGCTCGCCGCGTCGACGCCCGGCGGGTGCTTCCACGCGGCAATCGAGGCTGCCCGCATTGCACTCAAGTACCGGACGCCGGTGTTCCTGCTGTCGGACGCGTATCTGGCGAACGGCGCCGAGCCGTGGCTCATCCCTGACCCCAACGCCCTTAAGGACATCTCGACCGAGTTCGCCGACCGTCCGAATGACGACGGCCGGTTTCAGCCGTACCTCCGCGACCCGCAGACACTGGCCCGCCCGTGGGCGATCCCGGGCACGCCCGGCCTCGAGCATCGGATCGGGGGGCTCGAGAAGCAAGACGGCACCGGGAACGTCTCCTACGACCCCGACAACCACGACGCGATGGTGCGGCTGCGAGCCCAGAAGGTCGCCGGCATCGCGTCCGACATTCCCGATCTCGTGGTCGACGACGACCCTGGCGCGAAACTGCTCGTGCTCGGCTGGGGCGGCACGTACGGGCCGATCACCGCCGCCGTGAAGCGGGTCCGCGGAGCGGGCGGGAAGGTCGCGCAGGCGCACCTGCAGTACCTGAATCCGCTGCCCAGAAACACCGGTGAGGTCCTGCGCCGCTACGAGCGCGTGCTGCTGCCGGAGATGAACCTCGGCCAGCTGCTGAAGCTCGTCCGGGCCGAGTTCCTCGTCGACGCCGTCGGCTACCACCGCGTCCGCGGCCTCCCGTTCACCTCGGCAGAGCTTGCCGACGCGATAGAGGGGATGCTGTGACCGAGGGCAACGGCGGGCTCGAGCTGACCGCAAAGGACTTCAAGTCCGACCAGGAGGTGCGGTGGTGCCCGGGGTGCGGCGACTACGCGATCCTTGCCGCGGTGCAGGGCTTCATGCCCGAGCTCGGCCTGGAGCGCGAGCGCATCGTCTTCGTGTCGGGCATCGGCTGCGCGGCCCGCTTCCCGTACTACATGCAGAGCTACGGCATGCACTCCATCCACGGACGGGCTCCCGCGATCGCGACGGGGCTGTCGACGTCGCGGCCGGATCTCTCCGTCTGGGTGGTGACGGGAGACGGCGACGCGCTCTCCATCGGCGGCAACCACCTGATCCACGCGCTGCGGCGCAACGTCAACCTGCGCATCCTGCTCTTCAACAACCAGGTCTACGGCCTGACGAAGGGGCAGTACTCGCCGACGAGTCCGGTCGGCCAGCGGACCGGATCGACCCCTATGGGTTCGATCGACCAGCCGTTCAACCCGCTGTCCGTCGTCCTCGGCGCGGAGGCGACGTTCGTCGCGCGCGCCATCGACACCGACCGCAAGCATCTGACCTCGGTGCTCCGGCGGGCCGCGGCGCACGAGGGGACGGCGTTCGTCGAGGTCCTGCAGAACTGCAACATCTACAACGACGGCGTGTTCGACCCGGTGCGCGAGGACGCTGCGAACCGCATCTATCTCGAACACGGTGAGCCGATCCGCTTCGGGGCCGACGGCGAAAAGGGCGTCGTCCGGCAGGTCGACGGCTCCTGCACGATCGCCGAGGTCGCATCGGTCGGCGAGGACTCCCTCCTCGTCCACGACGAGCACGCAGCGGAGCCGAGTCTTGCGTTCGCGCTCTCCCGACTAACCCTGGAAACGGTCGGGACCGCCCCGGTCGGGGTCTTCCGCGACGTTCAGCGGCCCGTCTACGACGCGCAGCTCGCGGGCCAGCTGGAGGCCGCTCGCGCGGAACACGGCGACGGAGATCTCGCCGCGCTGCTCAGCGCCGGGGATACGTGGGAGGTCTCGTAAGGATCAGGCTGCAGGATTGACGAGAGTCAGGGCGGGAAAGAACGCCGGCATGGCACGGCGCCCGCCTCCGCCGCCCGAGGACTATCCGCCACCGCCGGACGACTACCCGCCCCCTCCGGGCGAGTACCCGGGGCCACCGGGGGCGCGCGAGTACGACGTCGTCCGCGGCGGTCCGCCTCCGCCGCCGCCCTGGTGGCGCGAGATGCCGTGGGTCTGGGTGGCGTTGTTCGCGATTCTCGTCGCGGCCGGGGTCATCATCGCCATCGTGGCCTTCCGCAATAGCTCGAACAACGCCTCGACGACGACCGTGACGGTCACGTCCGGCTCGACCGTGACGACCACGGCGACGACCCAGGTGACGACGACGGTGACCACGCAGCCGAAGCTCGTCCAGGCGCCGTCGGTGTCCGGGCAGACGCAGATCGCGGCCATCGACGCGGTGCAATCGGCGGGCCTCGTTCCGAACTCCTACCCCGTCTCGTCGCAGCAGCAGCGCGGGACGGTCGTCGCGCAGAGCCCGGCCGGTGGCGGACAGGTCACGGAGGGGTCGGCCGTACGGCTGAACGTCTCCACCGGTACCGGTCAGCGGCCAACGGTGTCGATCCCCGACGTGACGGGACCAGCGGCGGAGGACGCGCGGCTGACGGTGGCGCGCGCGAAGCTGTGCGTGCGCACGCTCACGCGCAAGGCGTCGTCATCGAGCCAGGTCGGCAACGTCGTGGCGCAGTCGCCGTCTGCCGGCTCGAGCGTGCAGCAGTACGCCCAGATAACGATCTACGTGGGGACGTAGGAAAGGCGACGACGTCGCGCCAGCGTCGCGGCGGCGAACAGCGACGTCGCGAGCGAGACCCCGCCGGTGACCGAGAAGGCCAGCTCTGTGCCGCCCACGTCTGCGAGCCAGCCGGCCAGCAACCCGCCGACGGGCGTGAGGCCGGCGAACGCAAAGAGCCAGAGGCTGACGATACGGCCGCGCAACTCGTCAGGCGCCGTCAGCTGCAAGAGCGCCTGGCTGTTCGCCGTCCAGAGCGTGAAGCACGCACCGGTCACGAACAGCAGCAGCGCGCACGCGACGACGGTGTGCTGAACGGCGAGGGCGAGGAGCGCCGAGCTGAACCCGATCGTCCCCAGCAGCAGCGCCTTCCAGCTCGCCCGCGCCAGCGCGGCCGAGAGGAGCGCGCCGAGCAGCGCGCCGACGCCGAAGCTCGCCGACAAGACTCCGAAGACCTCGGGCCCGGCGTGCAGCGTGTCCGACGCGAGCACCGGCACGAGCACGTGGAAGTTGAACCCGACCGTGCTGACGACGAGCCCGATGCCGATGACGAGCCGCAGGCGGCGCGATCTCGCCACGTAGCGCAGGCCGTCGCGGATGCCGCCGAAGATCGACGGTCGCTGCTCGCCGCGGCTGACCGGGTAGAAGTCGCCCGGCCGCATCAGCACGAGGCTTGCCAGGACGGCCAGGAAGCTGACCGCGTTCAGCGCGAAGCACACGTCGACGCCGGAGGCGGCGATGACGACGCCGGCGACCGACGGCCCGACGACTCGGGCGGCGTTGAAGAGCGCGGCATTGAGCGCGACGGCGTTCGGCAGCTCCTCGGGCCCCACCATCTGGAACGTCAGCGACTGGCGTCCCGGGTTGTCGAACACGATCGCCGCGCCGCCCAGGAAGGCGAGGACGTAAGCCTCCCACAGGCGCGCCTGGCCGGAGAAGGCGAGCACCGCCAGCATCGCGGAGACCACCATCGAGAACGACTGGGTGGCCATGACGAGCCGTCGATAGTCGAAACGGTCGACGATCACGCCCGCGAACAGGCCGAAGATCGTGAACGGCGCGAAGCGGAAGAATGCGAGCAGCCCGACCGCGACCGGAGAGTGCGTGATCTCGATCACGAACCAGGCGAGCGCCACGTTCTGCATCCATGTCCCGACGACCGAGATCAGCTGTCCGGCGAAGAACAGACGGTAGTTCCGGTACTTGCGCAGGCTGGCGAACGTGCGCTCGTGCAGCATGGCGAGGGCTGCCGTCACGAGGGGCCCGGCTCCTCTAGCAGGGCGGCCAGCGGGCCGAGCGCGGCGTCGATTCGCTCGAGCTCCTGGGCGTCCAGGCGCCGCAGTCGGCTCGCGAGCCAGGCCGTTCGCCGCGAGCGGACCGCGCGGAGGACTCGGAGCCCCGCCTCCGTGACGTAGAGGCCGATGCGCCGCCGGTCGAGCTGAGACGGCTCCCGCCGTACGAGCCCGGCGGCATCGAGCCGCTCCACGTGGCCAGACATGCCGGCTGGGGACATGTTCTCCCGCAGGGCGAGCTCGCGGACGCCCACGCCCGGCGACAGCTGGATCAGCTTGAGGATCGCGGCCTGGCCGCCGGTGATCCCCAGCGGAGCCAGCTCGCGTCGGAGCTCCCGGTTGAGCCGGAGCAGGATCGGCCGCAGTCGCGTGGCGACGGCCATCTCGTCGACGGCGAGATCGTTAACCACGTTGACGATATTAGCGTGCGCGGTCGGCCGGTTGAGGGCAGCTCGGGAACCGGGAGGTTCGCCCGGTCTCTCGAGTACCGTTGCGGACCGATGTCGACACCTCCCGACGAGGCGCGCACGCGGGTTCTGGAGCAGCCGACGCCGCCGCGGAAGCCACCGTCGCGCTCGCTCCCGGGCGGGCCGTGGCCGTGGCTCGTGGCCGTCCTACTGTTGGTCGTGGCCGGTGTCCTCCTGGCCGTCTTCCTGACGAGGGGCGGCAGCAGCGCAAGCGGGTCGGACGTCGCCGTGCCGGGCGTGATCGGCTTTTCGCGCGGGCAGGCGGAGGTTCAGGCGCACCGCGTCGGCCTGAAGACCGACGTACGGCGTATCCAGGCCGGTCAGGCTTCCGGAACGGTCGTATCCCAGGACCCGGCCGCCGGCGAGGAGGTGCCGCAGGGTTCGCTGCTCGTCCTCACCGTGTCAACCGGCCCGGCGCCCCAGACGGTGCCGAACCTGATCGGGCTGAGCGGGGAACGTGCCGTCACGGTGCTGAGCGCCGCCGGGATCCGCTGGACGGTTACGTATGTCCCGTCCGCCCAGCCCTACGGCATCGTCGTGAACCAGAGCCCGCAGGCGGGAAGCCGGGTGACGAACGGGTTGACCGTCGTCTTCAAGGTCTCCCGGGGACCAGGCACGACGACCACGGCGACCACGACACGGGTCGCCGGGACGGTGCCGAATGTCGTCGGCCAGACGCTGTCGCAAGCGGTCACGACCCTCCAGAACGCGGGCTACATCGCCCGGCCACGACTGGTGAAATCGAGCAAGGCGCCGGGAACGGTGGTCTCGCAGAAACCCGCCGCGGGTGCGACGACGGCCGGCGGCTCGCCCGTCGTGATCGAGATTGCAGGCATCTCCGGATAAGCCGCCCTTCATCAGCGCTCCAGAATCCGGGACGTAACGGCGTTCATACGGGCGGTAATCTCATGCCGTGGACTCCTCTTCGCGGCCACTGACCGCAGCCGCTTCCGTACGTCCTATGCGACAGGACGACATGGCGATCCTCTCCGTCGAGCGAAGCGAGCGCCTGTCCCGAGCGAGTGAGATCGCGGGGCGGCTGCTCGCGAACGTGGAGACCGTCGTCCACGGCAAGCGGCGCGAGATCCAACTCGTGCTCGCGGCGCTCGTGTGCGAGGGACATGTGCTGTTCGAGGACGTTCCCGGGACGGCCAAGACGGTGCTTGCACGCGCGATCGCCCAGAGCATCGACGGCGCCACGCCGTCGCGGATCCAGTGCACCCCGGACCTCCAGCCGACGGACGTGACCGGTCTATCGGTCTACAACCAGAAGGTGCGGGACTTCGAGTTCCGGCCCGGGCCGATCTTCGCGAATGTCGTTCTCGTCGACGAGATCAACCGCGCGATGCCGAAGACGCAGTCGTCGCTGCTCGAGGCGATGGCGGAGCGCCAGGTCACGGTCGACGGCGTCACGCGCCAGCTCCCCGAGCCGTTCCTGCTGCTCGCGACAGAGAACCCGATCGAGCACGAGGGGACGTTCCCGCTCCCCGAGGCCCAGCTCGACCGATTCTCCGTGCGGACGGCGCTCGGCTACCCGGCGGCTGACCAGGAGCTCCTCATCGTCCGGCAGCAGCGACGCGGGCACCCGCTCGGAACGCTCGAGCCGGCGGTCACGCTCGACGAGGTGCGGGAGCTCCAGGACGCCGTCGCCGACGTCTACGTGGACGAGCTGATCCAGCGCTGGGTCATCGATCTCGTGCGGGCGACCCGCGAGCTCGACGCGATCACCATCGGCTCGTCCGTCCGCGGCAGCCTTGCGCTCGAGCGCGTCGCGAGGGCATGGGCGCTCGTAGACGGTCGCCGGTACGTGGTCCCCAGCGACGTCGAGTCGCTGTTCGTCGCCGTGCTCGCGCACCGGGTCGCGTTCTCGCCCTCGTTCGTCGCGCAGGCTCGCCGGGTCGGATGGCCGGAGCTCCTCGAGACCTTCCGTCTTCGTTGCCTCGAGATTGCTCCCCGGCCCGAGGCGGCAAGGAGCCCCGGAGAGGAACCGGCGGCAGCGGGATAGCGGCGAGCGTGGCGACGGAGCTCACCTTTCCGTTGGTGCCGCGTCGCCGCCTGATCGGGCTGTCGTTCGGCTCGATGCACAGCGCCCGGCGCGGGACCGGCTCGGATGTCGCCGGCTCCCGCCCCTACCTCCCCGGGGACGACATCGACACGATCGACTGGAGCGCCACAGCGCGCCTCTCCTCCGCCCGTGACAGCGACGAGTTCATCGTGCGGGAGCGGTACGCGGAAGAGGCGCCTCGCGTGCTCATCGTGTGCGATCGCCGGCCGGAGATGGCGCTCTATCCCGCGGGCCTGCCGTGGCTTCGAAAGCCCGATGCCATGCGTGCCGCCGTCGACCTGATCGCGGAGAGCACGCTGCGGGCGCGCGGCCTCGTCGGGTATCTCGACCACGCAGACGACGAGGCGTTCTGGCAATCGCCGCGCAGCCAGGCCAGCTTTCGGCTGGTGCGAGAAGACCGGCTCGAGCTCGACGACTTTCACGCCGGTCGCGACAATCTGACCCGCGCGCTCGACCACCTCGAGCAGGCGAAGGGCCACCTGCCGGCAGGAAGCTTCGTCTTCGTGCTCTCGGACTTCCTCGTCCGTCCGTCCGAGGAGAGCTGGGCCGGGCTGCTCGGGCGCTGGGACGTCGTGCCCGTCGTGATTCAGGATCCGGTCTGGGAGGCGAGCTTCCCCGACGTCTCCTCCGTCGTCGTCCCGCTCGCGGATCCTGCGTCCGGAAAGCTCAAGTACCTCCGTCTGACGGCCGCAGAGGCCCGCGACCGTCGCGCGGCCAACGAGCTCCGGCGGCAGGAGCTGATTTCCGGGTTCGAGGCGTCGGGGCTCGATCCGGTCGAGATCTCCAGCAGCGATCGCGACGAGGTTCTCCTGGCCTTCCAGGAGTGGGCAGAAGGGAGGGAGTACCAGCGGACGCGTGGCTGGTAGCGGCGCGCAAGAACTGGCGAGCGCTGGTCGGCATGGCGGCGCTCGTCGCCGGGCTCGCACTGGCCCTGGTCGCGGTCGCCGGTTTCACCCAGAAGAGGTCGGAGCCCGCGCGGCCGGGGCCGCCGGGCATCGTCGCCCGCGGCACCCTCTCGCCGCAAGTCCTGCTCTTCGGCGATTCGCTAACCGCTCGTGTCGACGTCCTCGTCGACCGCCATCGCATCGACCCGGGCCGGATCCGCCTCCAGACGCCGTTTCCGCCGTTCGTCCCGCTTTCGCTGACGAGCTCACGGCGTGATCGCGGCGACGTCACCGAGCTCCGGTACACGGTCACGCTCCAGTGTCTGACGCTCAACTGCCTGCCGCCGCTCGCCGGCAAGCGCTACTTCGTCTTCCCGCCCACCCAGGTCGTCTACCGCGTGCGCGGGGGCAGCTTTGCGAACGCGATCCTGCTTCGTTTCTCGCCGGTTGGCGTCGCCTCACGCCTCAGCCCCGAGGCCGTTCGAGCCGCGCGGCGGCGAACCGGCCCGCTCCGCGTCGTGGAGGGACCTGCGGCCGGCATCGGCGTCCAGGAGGCGGCCCAGCTGGCCCGCGATACCGCGCGAACCCTGCCGCGAGCCTCCTACAGCATCTCGCCGACACTGCTCGTGACGATCCTGCTCGTCGTCGCCGTCGCACTTGCCGTCGCAGCCGCGCTCGTCGTCATGCGCTACGTGCGCCCACCGCCTCCGGTGACGAAGCCGAAGCCTGTGCTCCCACCGGTGTCACCGCTCGAACATGCACTCGACGAGCTGGATCTCGCGCTCGCAGATGGTCAGGTCGACCGCCAACGGAAGGCGCTCGAGCTACTCGCACGCGAGCTCGGCCAGTCGGGCGAAGACCGCCTGGCGCGCGAGGCGCGTGAACTCGCCTGGGGCGACGGCGCGCTCGCGCGAGATGAGGCGCAGGCGCTGGCGCGGACGGTCCGGTCGTCGGTGGACGGAGGCAAGGATGGCGACACCGAGTAGCGTCCGCCCCCGGCGCCTCGGCCTTGTGTTCCGGCAACCGGCCGCGATCCCGAGCGCCGACCTCGGGCCACTCCGAACCCCGATCGCGCGTACGCGAGCCGTCCGCATCCTGCTGGCCGTGCTGCTGCTCGCGGCGTTCCTCGCGGCGTTCCTCGTCTCGCGGAGCCTCCGCGTGCGCGAGAGCGGTTTTCTTCCAGGCGGACGTGCAGGCGTGATCGTGGTCGACATGTCTGCGAGCGTGGGCGTGATCGCGAACCGGCGCATCGCCTCCGTGTTCGAAAACGCGGTCACGGCCGACCAGCCGACCGGGCTGATCCTCTTCTCCGATACCGCGTACGAGCTGGTGCCGCCCGCGACTCCAGGCGGGGCGCTGCAGCCGATACTTCGGTTCTTCAAGCCTCGACGCCTCTCCGCCGCCAAGCGGCGCAGGATCGGCCAGAACGGCTACCCGCCAGAGGCCGACTTCATCAGGAACCCCTGGCAGGACGACTTCCGCGGGGGGACGCGAATCTCGGCCGGGCTGCAAATGGCTCGAGCGATGCTTCGCCGCGACCACGTCCGCGGATCGGTCCTCCTCGTCAGCGATCTCGCCTACGCCGCGTCGGACCAGCCCGCCGTCACGCGTGAGCTGCTGGACTACAAGCGGTCCGGGACGCCGCTACGCATCGTCGCGCTCTTCCCCTCGCGAGAGGATCGCGCGCTGTTTGCCCGCACCATGGGAAAGAGCGCGTTCGTCGACGGGAAGCAGTTCCGCACTGGGCGCGCCGGCCTGAAAGTCCATCCGGCAGGCACGTTCCCGGTCGCCCTGATCGTAGTCGGGATCATCGCGATCCTGCTGCTCGCGTTCAACGAGCTGCGTTGCGTTCGGCTGGTCGTTCCACGAGGCGGTCGGTCATGACGCAGGCGCGCGCGCTCGCGCTCGCGGCAGTCGCGCTCGCGCTGGCCGCGTTCCTGGCGCTTCTCGCTATCGATGTGCTTCACCGCGAAGACTCGCTGGCCTCGGGAGACGTCCGCTACGACATCAACCCGGGGGAAAGCGGCCTCTGGCAGGCGTCCGAGATTCTTCCGTTCGGAACGGCGCGGTCGGTGCTTGGGGTCGACGACGACCTCCGCTACCGGAATGCCGCTCGTCTGCTCCTTCTCGCCCAACCGCGTGCCTCGATTTCGATCGGCCTGGCCCCGGCACGCGCCCAGGCCCAGGGCGCACTCGAGGACGCAATCGCGGCCGAGCCCGACGCCCGGCGCAAATCTCAACTGATCAACATGCTCGGCGTCATCGCGATCAACAACGCGGCCTCGGCCTTTGTCACCGACCGCAGCGTGCTGAACGAGAGCATCGCGACATTTCGACGCGCCCTCCGAGTTGACTCGGCAAATCTCGATGCCAAGGCGAACCTCGAGCTCGTGCTCCGTGTCCTCGAGCGCCAGCAGCGCCAGCAGCGGCGCAGCCACGGGTCGCGGCGGCGCCGGTCGGGTTCTAGGGCCGGGGTCAGCGCGACCGGCAGCGGCTACTGATGCACGTCGACTTCCTGACACCGCTCGGCGCGCTCCTGGCGCTCGGCAGCCTCGTGACGCTCACCGCCTTTGCGCTCTCGCAGGCGCGCCTCCGGCGAACGGCAGACCGACTCCGCTTGCCACGCGACCGGTTTCGCACGACGCTGCCGCTCGCGACCTCGTTGGCTATCACGCCCGTCCTGCTCGGGCTGGCGGCCGCGCAGCCGGTCTTCCAGGCGAGCCACGAGCGCCGGGTGCGGCAGGGCGCGGAAGCGTACGTCGTCATGGACACGTCGCGCTCGATGCTGGCGTCCGCCACGGCGACGTCTCCGACCCGGCTCGAGCGCGCACGGAGCGACGCCCTCGCGGTACGCGATGCACTCACCGACGTGCCCGTTGGCATTGCGTCGCTGACGAACCGCATCCTTCCGCACCTCTTCCCGTCCCCGGACGAGGCCCCCTTCCGGTCGACCATCGAGCGCTCCGTCGACGTCGAGCGGCCGCCGCCGGACCGCGCCTCGGGAATCCAGGTGACGACCTATAACCCTCTCGGTGACCTCGCCCGGCAGAACTACTTCGCCCGCAGCACCACCCGTCGGCTCGCGATCGTCTTCACGGACGGCGAGACACGGTTCACGGCGGTCGGCGCACTACGGCGGGCCCTCGGGCGCTACCCGCCGGTGGACACGATCTTCGTCCACGTTGCCGCGCCCGGCGAACGGGTTTACCTTCCCAACGGCCGGCCCGAGCCGCAGTACCGCGCCGATCCTCGCAGCATGGCCACGCTGGCAGGCATCGCACGGCGTATCGGCGCCCGCGCCTACCCCGACAGCCGGCTCGCCGACGTCGAGCGCGCTGCTCAGGCGCTGTTGGCGGGCACACCGCGCGTGCCCGTCGGGCGCGACCGGCATTCGTACCCGCTGGCCCCGTACCTCGCCCTCGCTTGCCTGTTCCCGCTCGCCGTGATCCTGCGCCGGCGGAACTTGTAGTAGCTAGCGGCCGATGCGGCGCGCGAACGCCTTCCGGACGGTCGCTCCGCGGGACCGCACCGTGACTGAGCCGGTGAGGCTCTTGCCTGCCGTGTGAGCCGGTAGCCGCCAGGTGCAAGCCGCTGCGGCGCCTCCGAGCTTCGGCTGCCGGACGAAGCCCTGGCGAAGTGCGCGAAGGCGTCGCTTTCCGACCTTCGCCGCGCAGGTGATGCGACCGGCCGTGACGGCGTTCCCCGTGCCGGCCGCGATCCGGATCGCCGCGGTGAACGGCCGCCCCGCTCGCGGTCGGTGCGGCGACGTCGTGAACGCGGCCACAGTCAGCGTGGGATTCCCGGCCGGCGGGGGAGGAGGCGGCGCGGGAAGCGGCGGAGGTGGAGGCGTCGGCGGTGGGGGAGGCGGCGGAGGAGGCGGTGGCGGTGGAGGCGGTGGCGGGGGCGGAGGCGGAGGTGGCGGCGAGGATGAGCCGCTCGCGGTGCTGAAGTCGCCGAACAGCGAGGTGTGGTGGGGATCGCACTGGAAGTGGTAGCTCGCCCCCGCCTCGAGCGTCACGGTCCAGGTCGGATGGTCGACGCCGCTGACGGTCGTCTTCATGTCCACGCCGGGGCCGGACAGGTGGAAGTTGTGGATCGTGGCCCAGTCGTCGACCTGGATGTCGTACGTCCCTGGCGCGATCGTCGTGACCGCGTTCCCGTTCGCGTCGCGCACCGAGATCTCGAACGCGTTCTTGTCAGCCTGTGTGCCGACGGACGCATGCAGGACGGGATTGGCGGTCGCGGCGGCGTTGCCGGGACTCGGCCCGGCGGCCGCCGAGACGGTCGCCAGGAGCGCGGTGAGCCCGGCGAGCGCGAGGAGCAGCGTTCTACCCATTGCCCCACGTACGCGGCCGGGCCGGGCACGGATTCCCGCTCGCGGGAGAACAGGCGGGCGGCCGAGCCGAATCTGTTCGGCCCGGCCCCCCGCGTCTCGGCCCGCTACTGGTTCGCGCTCCGCGGTGTCGCCGTGGTGACGCCGAAGTCGATCGAGTTGTCGTTCGTGTCCTTGCCGTCCGGGAGCCGGGCAGCGCTCTTTCCCGGCGGGTCATCCGCGGGTGGGGCCGCAGCCGGGGCCGCCTCGACGAAGGCGTTCGTCGCGTTGCCGTAGCCGACCGAATCGACCAGCGACCCGTCCGGCTTCCGCAGGCCGACGCCGCCACCGGCCGCGGCGAGCCCGGTCGAGAACGACTGATCAGGCAGGGCCGCGCCGGCGTAGCCACTGCCGCCGAAGAGGTAGTGGCCGCCGGGCGGGATCGCCGTGCCTGCCGGAACGGTGGCCAGACCGACGTCGCTTGCGCCCGCGGCCGAACGGTAGACCAGCTTGTAGCCGCTGATGTCGACAGCGGCGGTCCCGGCGTTCAGGAGCTCCACGAACTCATCGCTGGCCGCACCCGTGGTGCCGGTCGAGACCTCGTTCACGCGCAGTGCCGCTCCGTCTTCGCCGCCACCCCGCCGCCGCCTCCGCCCGACGCGACACAGGTGAGCACGGCGTGGCGGCCGCCGTCATAGGAGAGATCGATCGTCCCGGACTGCCCGTCGGCCGAGCACGCCAGCCCACGGAGGGCGTCGATCGCCGACAAGCCGGCGCCGGGTTCACCCTGTGGTCCCTGTGGCCCCTGCGGCCCGGCCGGCCCCGGGTCACCCTTCGGCCCCGGTGTGCCTGCGGGGCCGGGGTCGCCCTTCGGTCCCTGCACGTTCCACGTCAACGGCTGTTCGTACCGCCGGCACGCCGTCCCGGCTGCGGGCACGCGCAACTGACCGCTGTAGAGGTTCCGGCACGCGCTGATCGTCGTGGTTGCGGTCGATCCGTCGATCGCCGACGCGGCGAGCGTCGTGCCACCGGCGGCCGCGAGCAGCGTCACGGCGCCGGCGAGCATTCGGAACGTCGTTCGGGTGAGGTGCATCCGATCTCCTCTCTGGTCGACTCCCAGCCGTGATAGCCGGGTGGCTGCGCGCCGGCCAGGGGTCGCGCGCCATTCGGCACGCATTCGTCACGCTCGTGCGACGGTTACGCGTCCGCGAGTGCCGCCGCGTCGCCGCCGACCTCGCTCTCGCGGCGCGCATCGGCATTCGAGACGACGAGCGCTCCGACAACGGCCCCCGCGAACGCGATGCCGGCCGCGATCAGCGTCGCCGCGCGAAATGCAACTTCGGACGCGTGTCGCAGCGCCGGGTCGTGCTGCCCGACGGCGAGCGGCACGGCGTTCTCCGTCCCGCCCTTCGCGTCGAACACGAGCGAAATGGCGAGCCCCATGATCGCGACAGCCATGAGCCCGCCGAGCCGTGAGAACGTCGTGTTGACGCCGGACGCGATGCCCGCGAGGCGCTCGGGCGCCGACGAGATCGCCGTCGCCGTGATCGGAGCGACGAAGACCGCGAGACCGAGCGAGAAGAGAGCGATCCCGGCGATTCCGTACCGCCAGAAGTCCGCCTTCGAGGTGACGGGGAGAAAGAAAAGGAGCCCGGCGCCGAACAGTGCGGGACCGGCGGCGAGGAACGCCCGCGGCCCGTAGCGGTCGGCGAGCGCGCCGAAGCGGGCGGCGAGGAAGAGCATGACGACGCTGGTCGGAACGCTGACGAGACCGGCCTCGAGCGGCGTGAACCCGAGGAACTGCAGGTAGATCGGGAGGTAGAGGAAGAACCCGCTGAGCGCCGCGTAGACGAGGAAGGTCTCCGCATTCGCCCCGGTGAAGTTGCGCCGGCGGAACAGCTCGAACGGGAGGAGCGGCGCAGCGCTGCGCTGCTCGACGATCACGAACGCCGCCGCCGCGACGCCCGCGCCGACGAACGCCCACCAGACGCCGCCGAAGCCGTGCTCGGAGCCCTGCACCATGCCGTAGGTGAGCCCGCCGAACGTCACGGCCGCAAGCACCGCGCCGGGCAGATCGAGCCGGCCGACGCGTGCCTCCGCCCGCTCGGACGTGCGCCCGAGGCGCGCGAGGACGATGGTGGCGGCCGCGAGCGGCAGGTTGATGAAGAAGATCCACCTCCAGGACGCCCACTCCACGATGGCACCGCCGGCCGGGGGGCCGAGCACCGTGGCGATGCCCGTGAACGCTGTCCACTGGCCGACCGCACGCCCGGCGTCGCGGCCGTACGTCGCGCGAAGGAGCGCGAGGCTGTTCGTGGTGACGAAGGCCCCGGCGATGCCCTGGAGGAACCGCGCCAGGATGAGGACCGTGCCGTCCGGCGCCGCGCCGGCGACGACCGAGGCCGCCGCGAACCCGGCGATGCCCCAGGTGAACACGCCGCGGCGACCCCAGCGATCGCCTACGGCTCCGGCGGCCAGGTAGAGCGAGGCGAGGGCCAGCGAGTAGGCGAGGTAGACCCATTCCTGACCCGTCAGTCCCAGGTCGAGGTCGCGCTGGATCACCGGCAGCGCGACGTTCACGACGGACGCGTCGATGAAGGCGAGCGACGACCCCAGCACCGTTGCGACCAGGGTCAGGCGTCGAGCCGTGGCCTCCGTCATGCGCTTGTGAGCGTAGTAGCTTGGCGGCCACCGTCGACGGGGAGGCCCGCGACCGCGCTGGCTACACTCCGGGGCCTTCTGGGGCTGATGCGGATTAGGCGTTTTCTCAAGCTGGGCTTGCCCGCGCTGGCCGCGCTGGCGCTCGCGCTCGCGGTTACGGAGCTCGACGCGCGCGGCTCACGACAACGCGTCGCGCGGCGGCCGAACGTGATCGTGATCATGACGGACGACCAGACGGTCGAGTCGCTGAGGGTGATGCGGAACGTGCGGAGGCTGCTCGTCCGTCAGGGCACGACGTTTACGAACTTCTTCTCCTCGTTCCCGCTCTGCTGCCCCTCGAGGACGACGTTTCTGACCGGTCAGTACAGCCACAACACCGGCGTGATCGGAAACAGCTTCGTCAACGGGTACTCCCGCTTCGACCAGTCGACGACGCTGCCGGTGTGGCTGCGGCGGGTCGGCTACCACACGATCATGATCGGCAAGTACCTCAACGAGTACGGAAAGGCGGTGCGCGGCCGCTACGTCCCACCGGGCTGGGAGGACTGGGAGGCGGCGGTGCGACTGAACTACTTCCAGCACTCGATGGTCCAGAACGGCCGGGTTCACTACTACGGGACGGCGCCGCAGGACTACTCGACGGACGTCTACGCACGACGCGGCCTGGAAGCGATCCGTCGCTACGCGCCGTCCCGACGGCCGTTCTTCTTGTGGTTGTCCTTCTTCGCCCCCCACGACGGGACCCCTCACGACGCCGACGATCCAATCGGCCTGGCCACGCCGTCTCCGCCTCCGCGCTACCGCGACCGCTTCGCGGGCCTGCCCCTTCCGCACTGGCGGTCGCTGAACGAGACCGACGTGTCCGACAAGCCCGCCGACATTCGCCGGCGGCCGCTGCTCGACGACGAGCAGCTCCTGGCGCTCCAGGAGAAGTACGAGCAGCGGCTGGAGTCGCTGCTCGCGGTCGACGACGCGGTGGGCAAGATCGTGGGCGAGCTCCGGCGGCTGAAGGTCCTCGATCGCACCGTGATCGTGTTCACGAGCGACAACGGTTTCATGGAGGGCCAGCACCGCGTGATCACCGGCAAGGAGATGGTCTACGAGCCCTCGATCCGCGTTCCGCTGATCATGCGCGGGCCGGGAATCCCGAAGCGGCTCCGGCTGTCTCAACTGGCCGCGGACGTCGATCTCGCGCCCACGATCGTCAAGCTCGCGCGCGCTCACGCCGACATTGCCCCGGACGGACGCTCGCTCATGCCGTTGCTCCGCAAGCCGACGAGGGTCTGGGGTCGCGACATCCTCCTCGAGCGCGGGCCGGGCTCGAACTCCGCCGGGCCCTGGATCTACACCGCGATCCGAACGCCGCGCTACGTCTACGCGGAGTACGCCACGGGCGAGCGGGAGCTGTACGACCTCACAGCCGACAAGGACGAACTGCGGAACCTCGACGGCGTGCCGTCAATGGTCTCGGTGGAGTCGGACCTGGCCGCTCGCCTCGGCCGTCTCCGAGAATGCGCCTCGACCTTGTGCCGTGCGCCGGCGAGGGGCCGGTAGCGACATGCGCTACAGGTAGCCCAGGTCCTGCAGCAGCTCACCGGCCTCGGCCTCGACCTCCAGGAGCTGTTCCCCCGTCAGGTCGCGGCGGTAGCGGCCGACGGACTCGGGACGAGCCGGGTTGAGAGCTGAGCGCGCCGCGCCGGCCGGAACCGCGAGCACGGCGGCGAGCTGCTCGGCGAAGGCGTCGGGGTCGGTGCACAGCCGTTCGTAGCGGAGCTCGTGCGCGACCTCGCCGAGCGACCGGGCGGCCGAGACGTAGCGCCGCCACGCCCAGGCGCAGCGGCGCGCGTCGCCGGCTTCGGCGAACTCCTGCTCGCGGCCCCGCTCGACCCAGAACCGCGCGGTCGACCCGAACGCGGCTCCGGCGTCGTCGCGGCCGGCGCGCGCAGGCGAGAGCCAGCCTCGCTCCAGCAGCGAGCAAACGACGTCCCGACCGTCGCGAACGAGGTGCACCATCGTCGCCTGCCGGTACGCGCGGACGATCGCGTCCCCGATGAAGGCGCTCTCCGGCGTCTGCTCCACACCCCGGAGCCCGGCCACGCCGCCCAGACGCCGTGTCGGCCAGAGCAGCCGGCGCAACCGGGACGCAGCTTGGCCGGCCGGCAGCCCGGTCAGCTCCGGAATCGCGGCCTTCAGAGGCGGGACCTCGCCGAGGTCGACGAAGCCGGGGAGCGAACCGATCGCACCCGCCAGAAACGTCGTGCCCGAGCGGGGGCTGCCGAGCACGAAGACGAGCCGGTCCTCGAGCGGAGCGATTGCGGCTCGGAGCGGCGTGCGCTGACCCAGCTGCCTTGCGGCCGAGCGCGCGTGCAGGCTTGCCGTCCCGACGACCGGCCAGGTCTTGAGAGTGCGCAGGCGTTGCACGCCGGGCGACGATACCGACGCCTGGGTCAGGCGTCCGCGGCGACGTCGAGGAAGACCTCGGCGGTCTTCTTCTCGCCGGCCCTCGCCGCCTCGCGGTACGGCTCCTCCTCGCGGCGCAACAGGTCGGGATTGACACCGCGCTGCCGCGCGAGCGCAATCGTCAGGAGCTGCAGGCCGATCGCGCCGCCGAGGAGCCGTGCGAGCAGGTCGGGCACGTCCGCCGCCGGCTGCATGGGGACGACCAGGTCGGGAGCCAGGGCGTCCGCCGTCTCGCTCGCGGCGATCATCGCGACGGGCAGCCCGATGCGGCTCGCGGCGGCGACGACCTGGGCGGCACGCCGCGAGGCGACCGAGCCTGCGGGCTCCGTCGTGACGAGGACGAGTGCGGACCTCGCATCGTGTGCAACGAGGTGGCCGTGGAGCACGTTCTCGAGCTCCAGCGCCGTGCTTGGCATCCGCGCCCCCTCGGCAACCTTCAGCGCCAGCTCGCGCGCCGTTATCGCGTCTGCCCCGGCTCCCGCCGCCACGAGGCGCTCGGTTGCGGCAAGCGGATGGACGTCGACTCGGTGGTTCGCCAGCGCGGCGATGAGCCACGCCGTCGCCGCGGCGTCGAAGGGCGCACCGCCAAGCTCGGCCGCGATCAGCCCACCCGCGAGGATCGGCGCCACGTACCCCACCGTGTGGCACCACGAGCGGTCGGCGGCCGGCGTCTCGAGCACCGCATCGACGTGGCGAGCGCCGCGTGACGCGGCTCGCGCCGTAATGAGAGCCGCCAGCGCCCCCTGTTGTCGCGCGGCGATGACGGCTGCGAGCGTCGCGGCCGTTTCGCCCTCGTGCGAGACGGCGATGCAGAGGCCGCCGGCGCGCGGGGAGGCGACGGCGTCCAGCGCCTGCCGCGCTGCGGCCGCGCCCGGTCCGAGGGCCTCGCAAATCAGCGCCGCGATCGCCTGTGCGGCCTGCTCGCTGGTGCCGCACCCGGTGACGACGATCGGCTCACCGCGCTCGTGTGCCGCCCGGGCCAGCGACGCGACCACGGCCGCGGAAGGCGCTTGTTCGGCGATCGGTCCGGGAAGGTCGGGCTCCGCCGCAAGCATGTCCTCCATCACCCACGGAGGCGCCGAGCGATACTCCGGAAAGCTGTCGTCGTACCAGTCCTCCACGGGAGCGCAGTATGGTGCACCCTCGGCTTTTCGGCGGGAAGGAGACGAACGATGGCAACACGGACTGACTTCACGGACGAGGAGTGGGCGGCGCTGGAGAAGGGAGTCATGGGATCCGGCCTCCTCGTCTCGCTGGCCGACCGTGGGTTCTTCGAGACCTTCAAGGAGGCCGGCGCGATCGCGAAGCACCTCCAGGAAGCGCAGCGAACGAGCACGAGCCCGCTGATCCAGGAGCTTGCTCACGTGAAGCACACCGGCTTCGGAATGACCGACCGGCCGGACGAGGTCGAGCGCGAGACGGTGGAGGCGCTCAACGCCGCCGTCGCCACGCTGAGCGCGAAGGCGCCGGACGAACTCGACGCCTACCGGTCGCTCGTCGTCGACGTCGCCGAGTCGGTCGCGCAGGCCGCGAAGGGCGTCGACCCGACCGAAACGGAGGCGATCGACAAGATCAAGGCCGCGCTAGGCGAGTCGGGCGGCCCGCCGGCGTAGTCAGGGCTTGAGGACCTAGGGGCGGCCATGAATGGCCGCCGGAGCCCGACCGCGGTAGCGGTCTGTCCGCGAAGCGGACCAGTGGAGGGGGTTTGGGGGAACCGGGAGGTTCCCCCAGCGCCAACCGGGTCTGTCCGCGAAGCGGACCAGTGGAGGGGTCTGGGGGACCGGGAGG
>JBKPNC010000108.1:0-14083 GCA_046732435.1 Actinomycetota bacterium | reverse complement strand
TGGCTGAACCGGATCCAGCGATTTCTCTATGACGTCTGCGAGCCGTACCTGAAGATCTTCCGACGGATCCTGCCGCCGTTGGGTCCGCTCGATCTGTCGCCGATCATCGCGATCTTCTTCCTTTACCTGATCCTCCGGCTGATCATCGCGCTGCTCGACCGCGTTCACTAGTCGGGGGGAAACCTGGAGCGGCCGGCGAACAGGCTAACCATGGCCCTCACACCGGTCGAGATCCGCCACGTCAAGCTGAAGAAAACGCGGCTAGGCGGTTACGGACGCGAATGCGTGGACGAGCTGCTGGACGAGGTGATCACGAGCTTCGGGGACGTCTGGCGCGAGCGCGCCGACCTCGCCGACCGGCTGGAGCAGCTCGAGGGAGAGCTGGAGCGGTACCGGGACCTCGAGGGCCTCCTGCGGGCCACGCTCGTCACCGCCGAACGCGCCGCGGGCGAGCTACGGGAGCAGGCGCAGAAGGAGGCCGACCTCATCGTCGGCGAGGCGCGAACCGCGGCCCGGACGATTACCCGCGAGGCCGGAATCGAGCGCGACCGCCTGCTCGCCGAGACGCGACGCGTCCGCGCGATCCTCAGCGCGGCGCTCGCGGCGGTCGACGAGGTCGACCGGGCACAGGCGGCGTAGCCGAGCTGCCCTGATCAGGGGCTCGACTATCCTTGTCGCGTGGACGCGACGGGATTCCGCTTGCGGGTAACACCTCGGGCGCGGCGCCGTGAGATCGTCGGCCGTCACGGGGACGGCTGGAAGGTGCGCGTGGTCGCGCCTCCGGTGGATGGGCGGGCGAACGAGGAGGCGCTGGAGCTCGTCGCCAGCGCGCTGGCGGTGAAGCGGGAGGACGTCGCGCTCGTCGCGGGCGGATCCTCGCGCGAGAAGGTCGTCGAGGTCAGCGGCCTGACGGCGGACGACGCCGAGCGGCGGTTAGTCGAGGCCGCGGCGGGTACCTGAGGCCCGATGACGACCCTCGATGTCGACCGCTTTCGCAGCGTCCTGCTCGACGAGCGCGAGCGCGTCCGGGCCGCCATCGACTACCTCCACGAGGAGAACCCCGGCTCGCTGCTCGACGAGACCGGCGAGCACGTGTCGCCGAGCGCCGAGAACCACATGGGCGATACCGCGAGCGCCACGTTCGACCGTGAGCTCGACTACACGCTCGAGGACAACTCCGAGCACGTGCTGGGCGAGATCGACGCGGCCCTGAAGCGGATCGACGACGGGACGTTCGGGCGCTGCGAGCGTTGCAGGGAGCCGATCGCCGAGGCCCGACTCGAGGCGCTGCCCTGGGCGACGATGTGCATCGACTGCCGTCGGCTCGAAGAGCGCGCGTGAGCGAGCAGGCGCCGCCGGCGATGGACGTGCGTGTCGGCTCCTCGACCGACGGCCTGTCGCCGGTCTCGTCGGCGTCGCGCTCGCTTGCAGCCGGGCCGGGGCAGTGGCTCGCGCTCGTCGCGGTGGCGCTTTCCGCGATCGCCGCCGATCAGGCGACGAAGCACGTCGTCGTGAACCAACTCGCGCTCGGCGAACGCGCGCACGTGATCGGTCCGTTCTCCATTCACCACCTGCAGAACTCCGGGATCGCGTTCGGGCTGTTCGCGAGCGCAACCGCCGTCGTGATCGTCCTGACGGCGATCGCGGTGGGGTGGATGCTCGTCTTTTTCGCGCGCTCCGGCGCCCGCCATCCGATCCTCCCGGCGGCGCTGGGGCTCGTGATCGGCGGCAGCGTGTCGAATCTCGCCGACCGGGTCCGGCTCGGCCATGTCACGGACTTCCTCGACTTCCGCTACTGGCCGGCCTTCAACCTGGCGGACAGCTTCATCGTCATCGGCGTGGCCATCCTGCTGGGAGCGCTGCTCTTCAGCGAGGGACGTCTGCCGGCCCAGCGGGCTGCCGGAAACGGTTCGCTCCGTCGTCCCTGAGACCGCGGCCGGCGAGCGGCTCGACCGCTTCCTGGCGCGGTTGCCCGAGGTCGGGTCGCGCGCGGCGGCCGAACGCCTCGTCGGGGCAGGTGCCGTTCGGGTCGACGGGAGCCCTCGCCCGAAGAGCCACCGCCTTGAGGGCGGCGAGACGATCGAGCTCGAGGCGCCCGCTCCGGAGGCCCTCCAGCGCGAAGCGGTTCCGCTTCGCATTGCCCACGAGGACGATCAGCTGCTCGTGGTCGACAAGCCTGCCGGCGTCGTCGTCCACCCGACACCGGGCCGCCGGCACGGCACGCTCGTTCACGGGCTGCTCGACCGGCTGGCAGGCGGCGAGGATCAGGAACGGCCGGGGATCGTCCACCGCCTCGATCGGGACACGTCGGGGCTGATGGTCGTCGCGTTGACGCCCGAGGCGCACCGCCGGCTGCAGATCCTCGTTCGGCGCCACGGCCTGGAGCGCCGGTACCTTGCGCTCGTGCGCGGCCGCCCGCGGTCGTGGCGTGGTCGTATCGAGGCGCCGATCGGTCGGGACCGAGTCGATCGGACCCGCCACTCGCTCGACACCGCGACGCCCCGCGACGCGATCACGCACTTCGAGGTGCTGGAGCTGCTGCGGGAGCACGCCCTTCTGGACGTTCGGCTCCAGACCGGGCGGACCCATCAGATCCGCGTGCACCTCGAGGCGATCGGCCTGCCGGTCGCCGGCGATCCGATCTACGGCGTCGCAGGCGACCTCGGGCTCGACCGGCAGTTCCTGCACGCCGCCCGCCTGACGTTCGAGCATCCGTTCACAGGCGAGGCGATCGACGTGGAGTCGCCGTTGCCGGCAGACCTCGACGGAGCGCTGCAGCGGGCGCGCGAGTAGCTCGGTACCATGGATCAGCCCAGCCGTCGAAGATCACCGATCTCGACGGAGACCCGATCCGGTGGGGTACCCCGGTGGTGGTGCCGGCGCTTGGCGCCGGTTCCATCGGGATCCGCCGGCACGCAGCACGGATAACCGAAGGGGGTAGCACCATGCCAGTCGTCTCCATGCGAGACCTGCTCGAGGCCGGAGTGCATTTCGGCCACCAGACCCGCCGCTGGAACCCGAAGATGCGCCGCTACATCTTCACCGAGCGCGGCGGCATCTACATCATCGACCTCCAGCAGACGCAGGAGCTGCTCGACGAGGCCTGCGCATTCGTCAAGGATCTCGGCTCGCGCGGCGGATCGCTGCTCTTCGTCGGCACGAAGAAGCAGGCCCAGGATGCGGTCGAGCAGAACGCAAAGCGGGTCGGCATGCCGTTCGTGAACCAGCGCTGGCTCGGCGGTCTGCTCACGAACTGGCGCACGATCTCCGACCGCATCGAGCGCCTGCACGAGCTTCGCCGGCGGCAGGAAGAGGGCCAGCTGGATCTCCTCCCGCCCAAGGAGCGGATCGCGATGACGGGCGAGCTCGAGAAGCTCGAGCTCAACCTGGGCGGCGTCGCCGACATGCAAAGCCTTCCCGACGCCGTGTACCTGATCGATCTGCGCAAGGAGCAGATCGCCGTCCGCGAGGCGCGACGCCTCGGCCTGCCGATCGTCGCCCTCGTCGACACGAACTGCGACCCGGACGAGGCCGATTACGTCATCCCGGGCAACGACGATGCGATTCGCGCCTGCAACCTGATCACCGGGGCGATCGCGGAAGCGCTCGAGGAGGGACGCCAGCAGGCGGCTGCCCGCGAGTTCGCACCGCCGCCGCCAGTCGAGGAGCCGGAACCGGAAGCGGTCGACGCCGAGGCGCCGACCGAGCCCGAGATCGCCCAGCCCGGCGTTGCCGTCGACGCCCCGCCCGAGCTCGAGCAGATGGCGGCAGGAGAGACGGCGGAGCCGGAGCCGGAGCCAGAGCCGGTCCGCGCGGCCGGGGAGGAGGGGGGTGCCCAGTGAGCGTGCCCGCCACCCTGGTCAAGGAGCTCCGCGACCAGACCGGAGCGGGGATGATGGACGCAAAGCGTGCGCTCGAGGAGGCGGGGGGCGACCTCGACGCGGCGAAGCGCCTGCTGCGCGAGCGCGGGATGGCGCGCGCCGCCAGCCGCGCCGGCCGCCAGACCACGCAGGGCACGATCCTGACGGCCGTCTCGGGCCACGTCGGCACGATGGTCGCGGTGGGCTGCGAGACCGAGCCGGTCTCGAACAACGATGAGTTCGTCGGCTTCGCGGAGCGCGTCCTCGAGACCGTGATCGAGCGTGGGCCCGACGCGACCGCCGACCTCGAGACCGAGCGAAACGAGCTGATCGCCCGACTCGGTGAGAACGTCGAGATTCGCGCGGCGGCCCGCCTCGAGGCGCAAGACGGCGAGGAAATCGGCGAGTACGTCCACCCCTCCGTCACCAACAAGATCGGCGTGCTCGTGCGCGTGCGCGGGGACAACCCGGCGGAGGCCCGCCGGCTCGCGATGCACATCTCGTTCGGCGCGCCTCGCTTCATCACGCGGGATGACGTCTCCGAGGAGGCGCTCGCGGAAGAGCGCGAGATCTACGCAGCCCAGCCGGATGTCCAGTCCAAGCCGGAGCAGGTCCGTGAGAAGATCGTCGACGGCATGCTGCAGAAGCGCTTCTACGCGGAGGCCGTCCTCGCCGATCAGGCCTGGATCCACGAGCCCTCGCTGACGGTCGCGCAGGCGCTCGAACAGGCGGGCCTCGAGGTCGTGGAGTTCCGACGGTTCGCCCTGGCGGGATGAGCGTCAGCTCGCGCGAGACGTTCGCCGCTGCGGACACTGCATCGCTCGCCTTCCGGCGGGTCCTGCTCAAGCTCTCCGGCGAGGCGCTAATGGGCGATCTCGACTACGGGCTCGACCCCGAGCGGATCGATGAGATCGCCGCGGAGATCGTCGAGATCCACGCCGAAGGCGTCGAGCTCGCGATCGTCTCCGGCGCCGGGAACATCTACCGCGGCGTAGCGGAGGCGGCCGACGGGATGGACCGCGCGACGGCCGACTACGCCGGCATGGTCGCGACGGTCCTCAACTCGCTCGTCATCCAGGACGGTCTGGAGCGGCGCGGCGCCCAGACGCGCGTCCTCTCGGCGCTCGCCATGCAGCAGGTCGCCGAGCCCTACATCCGCCGGCGCGCGATCCGGCATCTCGAGAAGGGGCGGATCGTCATCTTCGCCGCCGGGACCGGGAACCCGTTCTTCACGACGGATACTGCGGCCGCGCTCCGCGCCCTGGAGATCGGCGCGGAAGCGATCCTGATGGCGAAGAACGCCGTGGAGGGCGTCTACGGGGCCGACCCGCGAACGCACCCGGACGCCGAGTTCCTCCCCGCGCTGACCCACAAGGAGGCGATCGACCGCGGCCTCCGCGTGATGGACACGACCGCGCTCTCGCTCTGCATGGACAACGACCTCCCGATCCACGTCTTCGAGCTCGCGCCGGGGAACATCGGCAGGATCGTGCACGGCGAGGCGGTTGGCACGATTATTTCCAGCACCGCCAACCGGGAAATTGCGGATCGGGAGGAGCGACCGTGACCATCGACGAGCTGATCCAGGACGCCCGGCGCCGTATGGACAAGTCCATCGAGGCGACGCGAGCGGAGCTGAACGGCGTGCGAACCGGGCGCGCGTCGGCGACGCTGCTCGACCGCGTCAACGTCGACTACTACGGCCAACGGACGCCGCTGCGCCAGCTCGCGACGATCAACGTGCCCGAGCCGCGCATGCTGACGATCCAGCCGTTCGATCCCAACTCGGTGAAGACGATCGAGCGGGCGATCCAGGAGTCCGACCTCGGTCTGACGCCGTCGAACGACGGCAAGCTGATCCGCCTTCCGATCCCGCAGCTGACGGAGGAGCGCCGCAAGGAGCTCGTCCGCTACGTCCGGCAGCTCGCCGAGGAGGGACGCGTGGCCGTGCGCAACGTCCGCCGTGACGTCATCCACCACCTCAAGGAACTCGTAGACAAGGGCGACGTCGGTGCCGACGAGGAGCACCGAGCCGAGCACCGGGTCCAGGAGCTCACGGACGAGCACACGAAGTCGATCGACGACCTCCTGAAGCACAAGGAAGCAGAGATCCTGGAAGTGTGAGCGGCGCGGGACGAAGCGTTCCGCGGTCCGTGGCGATCATCATGGACGGGAACGGGCGCTGGGCCGAGCAGCGCGGCGTGTCCGTGGCGGAGGGCCACCGGGCGGGCACCCGAGCGCTCCGCCGCGTGGTGGAGACGGCGATCGACCTCGGTATCGAGGCGCTCACGGTCTACGCGTTCTCGACGGAGAACTGGACGCGCCCGCCCGAGGAGGTCGAGGCCTTGATGGAGATCTTCGACGAGACCATCGAGCGCGAGCTGCCCGATCTCGCGAGCCAGGGTGTCCGCACCCGCTTCATCGGCCGGCGGGACCGTGCGCCCGAGTGGCTGCAGGAGCGAATGGCCGAGATGGAGCGCGAGACGGCCGAGAACACCCGGATAGGCCTCTGGATCGGCTTCGACTACGGCGGGCGAGCGGAGCTGGTGGCGGCGGCGCAGCAGATCGTCGCCGACGGCCTCCCGATCGAAGCGGTCGACGAGGAGGCGATCGCGTCGCGACTCTCGGCGCCCGACCTCCCGGATCCGGATCTGCTCATCCGCACGTCGGGCGAGTCCCGAATCTCCAATTTCCTGCTCTGGCAGCTGGCGTACTCGGAGCTCGTCTTCCTGGACACGCTGTGGCCCGACTTCGGGCCGGACGAGCTTCGCGCGGCGGTGGCCGAGTACGCGCGCCGGCGCCGGCGCTTCGGCGGCCGATGACGTCCGGGATCTCGCGGATCCTCGTTGCGGTCGCAGGCCTGCCGGTCGTCCTCGGCATCGTCTGGCTGGGCGGCTGGTGGCTGTTCGTGCTCGCCGCCGCCGTCGCCGGGGTGGCGCTGCACGAGCTCTTCCATGTCACCCGCTCGCTCGGCCCGCTCGTGCTGGCGGGCTTCGTCGGCTCGTTTCTCGCGCTGCTCGGCGCGGAGCTCGGCGGACCGCCGTGGATGCTCGGCGGCTTCCTCACCACGATGCTCCTCGCCTTCGTGCTCAAGGGCTTCGCCGGGTCGCACGCATCGACCACCGTCGCCGTGGCGGTCACCGTTCTCGCCGCGGCATGGATCGGGCTCGGCCTTGCGCACATGCTCCTGATCCGCGACATCCCGGTGCACGCCCAGCTCATGAGCTTCACCGTGCTGCTGGCGGTCTTCGCAGGCGATACGGTCGCCTACTTCACCGGGCGGTTGTTTGGACGCCACAAGCTGGCACCGGCGACGTCCCCGGGCAAGACGTGGGAAGGCTTCATCGGAGGGACGGCCGCCACGATTCTCGTCGTCTTCTTCGCGCTCTACGACAACCGAGACACGCTCCTGACGATCTGGCAGGCCCTCGTGCTGGGTGCCGTGATCGCGGTCGTGGCCCCGCTCGGCGACCTGTTCGCGTCCGCGGTCAAGCGCGATGCCGGGGTCAAGGACTTCAGCGGCCTGCTTGCTGGCCACGGGGGAATGCTCGACCGCATCGACGCGCTGCTCTTCGCGGCCGTCGCGTCCTACTACACGTTGCTCGGATTCGGCGTCGTCACGTAGGACGCGGCACGCGCTTCCGGTCCGGGTCGCCGCGCGCGGCCGTCTACACTTAGCCCGTGAAACGCCCCTTCGCTGCGGCCCGTCGAGGGGTCAACATCTAGGAACATTCGTGAAGCGGATCGCTGTCCTTGGTGCGACCGGCTCGATCGGCCGGCAGGCGCTCGACGTGATCGCGGCGAACTCATCCCTCGAGGTGTGCGCCCTCGCTTCTGGCTCGACGCCGCTCGACGACGTCGCGCGCGACCTCGACGTCGAGCACGTGCAGGTCGGCGGCGACCTGCCGGCGCTTCTCGACGGCTGCTCGCCTGATCTCGTGCTCAACGCCGTCGTCGGCTTCGCGGGATTGGAGGCCACGCTCTGGGCGCTCGAGCGGGGCGTCGATCTCGCGCTCGCCAACAAGGAGAGCCTCGTCGTCGCCGGTGAGCTCGCGCTGGCCGCGCAGGAGCGGGGGGGAGGGCGCCTGCTGCCGGTCGACAGCGAGCACTCGGCCGCGTTCCAGTGCCTCGAAGGGCGTGCCGGCGAGACCGTGGATTCGCTCGTTTTGACGGCGTCCGGCGGGCCGTTCCGCGGCCGGTCCGGCGAGGAGCTCGCCGACGTTACGCCGGAGGAGGCGCTCGCGCATCCGACATGGCGCATGGGCCCCAAGATCACGATCGACTCGGCGACGCTGGCGAACAAGGGGCTCGAGCTGATCGAGGCGCACTTCCTCTTCGACCTTCCGTACGACCGGATCGAGGTCGTCATCCACCCAACGTCGATCGTGCACGCGCTCGTCCGCTTCCGTGACGGCGCCGTGCTCGCGCACCTCGGCTATCCCGACATGCGCGTGCCGATCTCGTATGCGCTCACCTATCCCGAGCGCGCGGCGACACCGATTCCCGCGCTCGATCTCGCCGGCGGACTGACGCTCGAGTTCGCCGCTCCCGACCTCGAGACGTTCCCGATGCTGCGGCTGGCGCGCCAGGCCGGCGAGTCGGGCGGCACGTACCCGTGCGCGTACAACGCCGCCAACGAGGTCGCCGTGGCCGCGTTCCTCGACGGGGAGCTGCCGTTCCTGGCGGTACCGGAGGTCGTGGAGGAGACGTTGGCGGCGGTCGGCGGCGCGCCGGCGCGCGAGGTCGCCGACCTCGTGGAGGCCGACGCCGAGGCGAGGCGGCTGGCTCGCAGGGAGCTCGTGGCGTGACGCTCCTGATCGCGATCCTCGGGCTCGCGCTGCTCGTCTTCATCCACGAGCTCGGCCATTTCGGCGCGGCGCGCCTCGTGAAGATGCGGCCGCGGCGTTTCTACATCGGCTTCCCGCCGGCGCTCGTGAAGGTTCGCCGCAAGGGCATCGAGTACGGGATCGGCGCCATCCCGCTCGGCGGCTACGTGAAGATCCCGGGGATGCACCGCCCGGCGCCGTCGGACGTCGACGTGCACCTGGGGCGGGCACTCGAGGAGGCGCCGGAGCTGGTCTCACCGGTGGAGCGCGTCAAGCACCTGCTCGAGCAGGGCAAGATCGTCGCGGCCAGGAACGCGCTCCCTCCGCTGCGCGAGGCCGTCGAGCGAGCCGACCTGACGCCGGTCGCCCGCCGAGGAGCCGCACGCGGCCTGGAAGAGCTCGAGGACGGGCTCGGCAACGACGCCTACTGGCGCGCGCCCGCCTGGAAGCGCATCTTCGTCATCTTCGCGGGCCCCGCGATGAACCTGGCCTTCGCCGTCGTCCTGTTCGCCGCGCTGTTCATGGTCAGCGGCGGCGACGCCACTCGGACCGTCGACGCGGTCGTGCCGAACCACCCCGCCGCCCAGATCGGCATCAAGCCGGGTGATGAGATCGTCGCGGTGGACGGCATCTTCGTGACCGCTCGCGAGATCCCGGAGGTGATCAACGCCGCGAAGCACCGGAAGGTGACGGTGATCGTCTACCGGAACGGGAAGCTTGTCAGCCTGCCGAAGGTCAAGCCCCGGCTCGAGGACGGGAGCTACCGGCTCGGCTTCATTCTCGCCGGGCGGAGCCTGTCGGCACCGCAGGCGATATGGCGGTCGTTCCGGCTCACGGGAGACGTGACCGCCGAGATCGGGAAGTCGATGTCGCGACTCGTAACCGGCTCCGGGAGGAAGCAGCTCTCGAGCCCGGTCGGCATCGTGCGCGGCTCGTCGACGGCGCTGCAGGAGGGCGTCGTCCGCTATCTCTGGGTGCTCGGGCTGATCAGCCTGTCGCTGGCGCTTCTCAACCTGCTGCCGCTGCTGCCGCTCGACGGCGGGCACATCGCGTTCTCGATCGTCGAGGCGATTCGAGGCCGCAGTGTCGGCCGCGAGATCTACGAGCGCGTGTCGGCGGTCGGAATCGCCGTCGTGCTGCTCCTCTTCTTCGTCGGTCTCTCCAACGACCTCGGCGGCGGGCGTTAGCACGGGGGAAACCAGGTTTCCCCCGTGAGCCCCCTTCTTAAGAGCTAGACGCGCTTCCCACGGTGTGGCTGCGGCGAGCTAAGCTCGCCTCCGCCGATAAGAACCTAAGTCCCGGCCTCGTGGCTGTGCCGAAAGTCCGGCCGTTATTCGACTTGCCCCGCCCTAGCCGGACTTCGCGAGGACGGCGGTGTAGTTCGAGCCGCTCGCCGACTCGAGAATCGCGCTCGGGTACCAGCCGGTCCCGTCGAGGAGCGCGGCGAGCTCGTCCTGCGAGACGTTCAGGAGCTCGAACCACGGCGTCGCGGAATCCTTGTAGCGCAGCCGCAGCCGGATGTACCCGGGCGGCAACCCCCGCTCTCGATTTCGCTGCTTGGTAGCCGAGGTGCTCGGGGCTCGCGGCTTGCGTGGGATCGCTCGAATCGACGACGAGACGCGCCTGCGGCGTCGTCATCTCGACGAGGAGCCTGAGCAGGCGCCGCGCCCGGCGCTCGGTGCCGAAGAGGCCGAAGTTCCCGCACAGCATCAGCACCGTGTCGAACGTGCCCAGCCGAGGGCTGATCTGCGCGAGCGACAGCAGCTCGACGGCGTCCGCGCCGCGGCGCCGACAGACCTCCAGCGCACCGGGGGAGACGTCGATGCCGAGGACGTCGTGCCTCCGCCGCTGGAGGTACAGAAGGTGGCGTCCGGCGCCGCAGCCGACGTCGAGGACTCGGCCGCTGACGAATCGCATCGCCTCGCGCTCCTCGGTCGGCCACTCGTCGTACGAGGTGAAGAACGTCGAGGCGGGAAGCGAGGCCTCCGTGTACCCGTCGTCGCGCTCCAGCACGCCGGTGGCCGGCTCGCCCGCGAGCTGGTCGAGCAGCATTCGCCCGAACGCATCATGGCGGTCGGTGCCTGACGCGCGCGTGCCCACGGGGCAACGCTACAACGCCGACGGCCGCGGTTACACTGGCGCGCGGATGGCCAGCGAGCGCCAGATCAGGGTCGGGGAAGTCGCGATCGGCGGTGGCGCGCCGGTCGCGGTGCAGTCGATGACCCTCACCAAGACGCACGACGTCGAGGCGACCACCGCCCAGATCGCGGCGCTCGCGTCAGCCGGTTGCGAGATCGTGCGCGTCGCCGTCCCCAAGACCGAAGACGCCGACGCCCTGCCCGCGATCATCCGCTTCTCGCCCGTGCCGGTGATCGCCGACATCCACTTCAACGCGTCGCTGGCGCTGAAGGCGATCGACGCCGGCGTGCAGGCGGTGCGAATCAACCCGGGCAACATCGGCGGGCCCGAGAAGGTGGCGCAGGTCGTCGAGGCGGCCAGGAGCGCCGGCATCCCGATGCGGATCGGAGCGAACTCCGGCTCGCTGCCGAAGCACCTCACGGAGCTCGCGCAGCAGGATCAGGCCGAGGCACTCGTCGAGGCCGCCCTGGAAGAGGTGCGGCTGCTCGAGCGGCTCGACTACCGGGACTTCAAGATCTCGGTGAAGTCGAGCCACGTCCCGACGATGATCCGGGCGTACCGGATGCTGTCGGCCAAGGTCCCCTACCCGCTCCATCTCGGCGTCACGGAGGCCGGCACACCGTTCAGCGGCGGCATCAAGAGCGCCGTCGGCATGGGAGCGCTCCTCGTGGACGGCATCGGCGACACGATGCGGGTCTCCCTGACGGCTGACCCGGTCAAGGAGGTCGAGGTCGCGTGGGAGATCCTCAAGGCGCTGGGGCTCCGCGAGCGAGGGCCGATCCTGATTGCCTGCCCATCGTGCGGCCGCGACAACGTCGGCGTCGAGAAGCTCGCGGAAGCCGTGGAGCGACGCCTCATGCCCTACTCGCAGCACTTCGAGGTCGCGGTGCTCGGCTGCGCGGTCAACGGGCCCGGTGAGGCCGGCGACGCCGACTTCGGCATCGCAGGCGGGCGGGACGTCGGCTTTGTATACGCGCACGGCCGGGTGCTCAAGAAGGTCTCGTCGGACATCCTCATCGACGAGCTCTTCCACGAGATCGACCGCTGGATCGCGGAGGGCATGCACCGGCCGAAACGGCTGAAGATGGCGAAGCCGGCCGCGCTGGCCATGGCCGAGGCCTCACTCATCCCACTCGAGTAGCCTGCGCGGGCAACGATGATCGCCCGGGCCTCACAGCTCTTCCTGCCGACCCTGCGCGACGCGCCGGCGGACACCGAGGCGGTCAGCCACAAGCTGCTCGTCCGCGGCGGCTTCATCCGGCAGGTGTCGGCAGGGCTGTGGACGTTCATGCCGCTCGGTTGGCGGGTCCACCGCAAGATCGAGCAGATCGTCCGCGACGAGATGGACGCCATCGGCGCGCAGGAGATGCTCACTTCCGTGCTGACTCCGGTCGAGCTCTGGGAGGAGACGGGCCGCGCCGGGATCCCGGAGCTCTTCCGCCTCCAGGACCGCGCCGGCCGACGGTACATTCTGCCGCTGACGCACGAGGAGACGTTCACGCTCCACGCGCGCGAGATCCGCTCGTACCGGGAGCTGCCGCAGCTCTGGTACCAGTTCCAGACGAAGGATCGCGACGAGCCGCGGCCGCGCGGCGGGTTGCTCCGGCTCCGCGAATTCGTGATGAAGGACGGGTACTCGTTCGACCGCGACGAGCAGGGCGTCCGCCGGAGCTTCGACGCCAACCGCGAGGCGTACAAGCGCATCTTCGAGCGCTGCGGCATCGACGCGGTCGACGTGCAGGCCGAGAGTGGGATCATGGGCGGGAAGTTCAGCATCGACTTCCTCGCGCCGTCCGGCTCCGGCGAGAACACGCTCGTCACCTGCGAGAACGGCGACTACGCGGCCGACCTCGAAATTGCGTCCGCCGTGCCGTCGCCGGCTCGCCTCCCCGCCCCGCTCGACGCACCGGAGGAGGTCGAGACGCCGGGCGTCACGACAATCGACGAGCTCGCCAACTTCCTCTCGATCGACGCGAGCGCCACGTCAAAGGCGCTCCCGCTGATTCGCGAGAACGGATCGCTGGTGCTCGCGCTCGTGCGTGGCGACGACCGGCTGAGCGAGTCGAAGATCCTCGGCGTACTCGCGAGCGACTCGCGCCCCGCGGCCGACGAGGAGATCCGGCAGGCCTTCGACGCGGGTGGCGGCTCGATCGGCCCCGTCGGCTTCGCGGGAGAGATCGTCGCCGACGCGGCGCTGCGAGAGGGGCAGTACGTCGCCGGTGCGAACCGCGACGGATTGCACCTGCGCGGCGTCCAGGCGGGCCGCGACTACGAGCCGCGGTTCGCCGACCTGCGTGAGCCTCGCGAAGGGGACACCTGTCCCGAGTGCGGCGGGCTCTTGCGGTTCCAGACCGCGATCGAAGTCGGCCACATCTTCAACTTCGGCAGCAAATACTCCGAGCCCCTGGGGGCGACCTTCCTCGACGAGGACGGGGTGGAGAAGCCGCTTCTCGGCGGCAGCTACGGCATCGGCCCGGCCCGCGTCATGGCGGCGGCGGTCGAGCAGCACCACGATGAGCGGGGTATCGCGTGGCCGAAGGCGGTCAGCCCTTACGATGTGCACGTGGTCGCGCTGCCTGGGGTCGAGGAGCAGGCGAACGAGGTCGCACAGGCGCTCGACGGGGCCGGTGCGGACGTCCTTCTCGACGACCGCGACCTCCGCGCCGGGGAGAAGTTCGCCGACGCGGACCTGATCGGCTGTCCGATCCGGGTCACGGTCGGCAAGAAGACGCTCGACGATCAGGCCGTCGACGTCCGCGAGCGCGCGAGCGGTGATGAGCGCCGCGTTTCAATTGCGGAGCTGGGAGACGGGCTCTGATGCCCCGCCGCCGGAAGTACAGCGAGCAGCAGTTCGGCCCGACGCTCGAGCGGCTGATGGACGAGACCGGGACGACCTACCGCGGGCTCGCCGACCGCACCGAGCTGTCCGCCGGCTACCTCAACCACCTGGTGCACGGGAACCGGCCCGTGCCGTCGAATGCCGTGATCGAGCGGCTCGCCGCCGCGCTCGGCGTCGAGCCCGAGCACTTTCTCGAGTACCGCGTCCGCGTGATCACCGACCGGCTCGAGCAGCTCCCCGACCTGGTCGACCGGCTCTACCGCCGTCTCAGCTAACCCGGCGGGCGCGGCCCAGTCCCCGTTTCGAGCCACATTTGCGCGGATTTTGGCCTCCGTCTTGACAATTCTTGCGTAAGTATTCTAAGTTTTATCAATCAGTAGTAGCTCAAGCGGTGGACAGACACGCAGGAGGGCTGGTGC
>JBKPNC010000107.1:0-18789 GCA_046732435.1 Actinomycetota bacterium | reverse complement strand
GCCTTCGACAAGCCCGGCCGCGGCGCCGGCACAGAGCCCTGCGGGCGTCGCGGGACGGCGCTTGACCGTCATCGCGACGGCGTATTCGCTCCCCGGCCACACGTCGAGCGGCCTGCCGGTGGGACCGGGCGTCGTGGCGGTCGACCCGACGGTGATCCCGATGGGCACGCGGATGACGATTCCCGGCTACGGCGAAGGCGTCGCCGCGGACACCGGCGGCGCCATCAAGGGAAACCGGATCGACGTGTGGTTCCCGACCAACGCTCAGGCGATCCAGTGGGGCGTCAAGACGGTGACGATCACGTTGCACTCGTGACCGACGGGGACGTTGCCACGCGGATCGGTACACTTCCCCAACCTGATCGGGGGAGGGGCGATTCGATGAGCGAGACGCTCGGAACGACCTCCGGCCACGAGGACGGGGCGAAAGGCGGCATTCGTGTTCTGATCGTGGACGACCACGGTCTCTTTCGCACGGGTCTCCGCAATTTGCTCGAAGAGCAGGGGATTCACGTCGTCGGCGAGGCAGGCGACGGCGCCGAGGCGCTCGGCCTGGTGCGGGAGCTCGCTCCCGAGGTCGTGCTGATGGACCTGAACATGCCCGGCATGGCCGGCGTCGAGGCGACGCAGCGGATCGCGCGCGACGCGCCGCTGACGCGGGTCGTCGTGCTCACGATCTCGGACGACGACACCGACGTGATGGACGCCATCCTGGCCGGCGCCTGCGGGTACCTGCTGAAGGACTCGTCGATCCACGAGCTCGTCCGCGGCATCAATGCCGCCGCCGTCGGCGAGTCGCTCATCTCCCCGCAGATCGCGGCGAAGGTCCTCCAGCGCGTGCGGGCCACGAACACGGTGCCGCAGGCGGCCGAGGCCGTCCGCTCCGAGCTCTCGGATCGCGAGGTGGAGGTGCTGCGGCTGATCGCCAACGGCAAGGACAACGCGGAGATCGCGCGCGACCTGATGATCAGCCCGAAGACCGTGAAGAACCACATCTCGAACATCCTCGTCAAGCTGCAGATCGAAAACCGCATTCAGGCGGCCGTCTACGCGGTGCGAAGCGGCCTCGCGTAACCCGACCTCGTTAGGTCCACGAGACCCCGAAGATAGGCCGTTCGGCCCATGTGCAGGGCCGTGCGCGTCACCGATAATGGGATCGCGATGGGGGGCGCTCTGCTTGACCGAATCGAAGAGCTGATCAGCACCCCGGCCCAGCCCGACGAGGTCGAGCGGACGCTCACGGACGGGTACGCCGAGGCGCTGTCGCTCGAGGCGGAGCGGTGGCGGATCCACCGCCGGATCGGCGAAGCCGCCGCCGAGCTCGAAGAGGGTGACGCCGAACGCGTTCGCGAGCTGTCCAAGCTTGCGCGCCGCCTGGCCAAGACGGACGCGCAGCTGGCTCGCCTCCGCGATCGGCTCGCCGCGCTTCGCGCCCACTCGCGCACCCCGCAGCCGCTCGAGCCCGCGCCCGAATCGTGCGGGTGCCAGTCCTGCGCCTAGTTTCAAGCGGGCACAGCGGTTCCGCGTTGCGCTGTCCGGGCCTTGTCCGAAGAATGTAGGCGTGCGCCGCCACGCTCTTCTCCTCGTTCTGGCCGTCGGCCTGCTCGTGCCCGCCGCGAGCGCTGCGCCCTCGGCGAAGAGCAACGCGCTGGCGCAGCGGCTGGCCCGGGCGCTCTCCGGCCCTGGTCTTTCGGCGGCGCGGACAGGCGCGTACGCCGTCGACCTGCGCTCCGGAGCCGTCGTGTACGCGCAGAACGGCACGCGGCCGCTTCATCCGGCCTCGGTGGAGAAGCTAACGGTCATGTTCGGAGCGTTGACTGCGCTCGGACCGACGTTCCGCTTCCACACCGAGCTGCTCGGCGAGGGCCGGCGCACGGGCGCCGTCTGGCGCGGTGACGTCCTCCTCCGCGGTTACGGCGATCCGACGCTGTCGTACTGGCAGCTTCGCGCACTTGCGAGGAGCGTGCGGGCGCTCGGCATCCGGCGCATCCAGGGGCGGGTGCTCGGAGACGAATCGTTCTTCGACCAGCGCCGCATGGTCGCGGGCTGGAAGTCGTCCTACTACATGACGGAGTGCCCGCCGCTGTCCGCGCTGATCGCCGACCGGGCGATCTTCCGCGGGCATGTGACGCGCTGGCCGGCAGCTGCCGCCGCGGCCGAGCTGAAGCAGGCGCTGAAAGGCGCGGGTGTCCGCGTGGCCGGGCCGGCCAAGGCAGCGCGGCGCACGACGAACGGCGCCGGAACCGTGCTCGCGAGCACGCACTCGGCGCCGCTCTGGAAGATCCTGCGATTCATGGCGCGGGAGAGCGACAACTTCACGGCCGAGATGATCGTCAAGGAGCTCGGCGCGCTGCACGGCGACGGCGGCTCCTCGCCCGCCGGAGCGGCCGTCATCCGCGAGATCCTGAAGACGGACGGGATCTCGCTCGCCGGGGACAGGCTCGTCGACGGCTCCGGGCTCTCGAGGCTCGATCGGCTGACGGCGAGGACGCTCGTGGAGCTGCTCGCTGCGGCGTGGGGCAACTCGGCCATGCGCAAGCCGTTCGTCGGCGCTCTGGCCGTCGCAGGCCGCAACGGGACGCTGGCGGGGCGCCTCCTCGCCCCGGTGACGAGAGGTCACGTGCTGGCGAAGACCGGGACGACGCTCGTCTCGTCGGCCCTGGCGGGCTTCGTCAAAGGCCGCTACGCCTTCGCGATCATCAACAACGGCTCGCCGATCAATGCCTGGCAGGCGCGGCTCGCGCAGGACCGCTTCGTCACGGTCCTCGCCAAGGCCGGCTAGCGTTGAGCGCCTAGGAGCGCCCGAGCAGCTTGACGAGGTCCGCTTCGGCGAGAACCGGCACCCCTGCGCGGCGAGCCTTCTCCAGCTTCGAGCCCGGATTCTCACCGGCGATCACGCCGGACGACTTCTTCGAGACGGAATCGTTGACCTTCGCGCCGAGCGCCTCGAGCGCCGTCTTCGCCTCCTCGCGCGAGAAGCCCTCGAGCGTGCCGGTGATGACGTAAGTGTTCCCGGTGAGCGGTCCCTCGACGGGCCGATCCTCGGGACCGGCCTCGAACTGCAGTCCGAGGTCGCGGAGCTCCAGGACGAGGCGGCGGTTCTCGTCGTCCGAGAACCACTCTGCAATTGCCTCGGCACGGTCGGGCCCGACTCCCTCGACCTCCATGATCTCCTCCTGGCTCGCCGCCATCAGCCTGTCGATCGAGCCGAAATGGCGAACGAGGTTCTGGGCGGTGACCCAACCCACGTGCGGGATGTTCAGACCGAGGAGGACACGCCGGAACGGCTGCTCCTTCGACCGCTCGATCGCCTCGACGGCATTTCGGGCGGAGATCTCTCCGTACCCCTCGTGCTCCGCGAGCTGCTCGGCCGTCATGCGATAGAGATCGGGCATCGAGCGCAGCAGCCCCTCGTCCCAGAAGCGGCGCACGAACTGCTCCCCCACGCCCTCGATGTCCATCGCCGCCTGCACCCAGTGGATGAGCGTCTCGAGCCCGCGCGACGGACAGGCGCGATTGGGACAGCGATGCATGACTTCGCCTTCCGGCCTGACGATCTCGGCGCCGCACAGCGGGCACCGCTCGGGCATGTGGAAGGGCTTCGTCCCCTTGGCGTGCGGTAGGACCGGGCCCACCACCTGCGGGATTACGTCGCCGGCCCGCTGGACGATGACGGTGTCTCCTTCGCGGATGTCCTTGCGGTTGATGTCCTCCTCGTTATGGAGCGTCGCGCTCGTGACCGTCACGCCGCTCACCTCCACCGGCGCGAGCTGTGCCCAGGGGTTCAGCGCGCCCGTGCGGCCGACGCGAATGTGGATCTTCTCCAGCGTCGTCTGCGCGGTCATCGGCGCCCACTTGAAGGCGCGCGCCCAGCGGGGGCGTCCGTGCAGCGCGCCGAGGCGCCCCTGCTGGTCGAGCGAATCGATCTTGATGACGATCCCGTCGATCTCGTAGTCGAGCTCTGTCCGGCGGGTCTCCCACTCGCGGCAGACGCGGCCGACGGCCTCCACCTTGTCGTGGCGCTCGACGTAGGGGTTCGTACGGAAACCGTGGTCGCGCAACCACTCGAGCGCCTGGAACTGCCCCTCGAAGGACACGCCTTCCGCGGCGCCGAAGCCGTACACCCAGATCGAGAGATCCCGCTCCGCGGTGATCCTCGGATTGAGCTGCCGGAGCGAGCCCGCCGCTGCGTTGCGCGGGTTCGGCGCGGTCTTCTTGCCCTCCGCGGCGAGTCGTTCGTTGAGGCGGTTGAAGGCCGAGAGCGGCATATAGACCTCGCCGCGGACCTCGAGGCGCGCGGGCGGCGCCTCGCCGTCGTGCGTCCGCAGGCGGAGCGGGATCGCCTTGATCGTGCGGAGGTTCACCGTGACGTCCTCGCCGCGCAGACCGTCTCCCCGCGTCGCTCCACGCGTGAACAACCCGTTCTCATAGACCAGCGAGACGGCCGACCCGTCGATCTTCGGCTCGGTCACGTACGCGACCGGCTCGTCGGAGTCGAGCCGCTTGCGGACGTCGTCGACCCATTTCTGCAGCTCCTCCTCGGTCGTGACCTTCTCCAGCGAGCCCATCGGCTGCAGGTGCTCGACCTTCCGGAACTTGTCCGACGGCGTGGCGCCGACCCGCATGGTCGGCGAGTTGGGATCCTGGAGCTCCGGACGCTCGTCCTCAAGCCGGCGCAGCTCGTCGTAGAGCCGGTCGTACTCGGCGTCGGAGATCTCCGGGTCGTCGAGGACGTGGTAGCGGTAGAGGTGGTGGTCGAGCTCTTCCCGGAGCTGCGTGACGCGCTCGGCGACCTCAGAGGGCGGCATAGAGCTCCTCGGGGGTATCGACGATCGCGTCCGGCTCCTCGGCCTCCAGGAGCTCGTTGGAGTGGATGCGGCCCCAGGTGACCGCGACGGCGTACACGCGTGCGGCGCGCGCCGCAGCGAGGTCGAACGGCGAATCGCCGACATAGGCCGCGTCCTCCGGCGCCGCATCGAGCTGATCCAGCGCGTGGAGGATCGGGTCCGGATGCGGCTTGTGGCGTTCGGTGTCGTCCCACCCGACGATCACGTCGAGATCGTCGAGGAACGGGAGCGCGTGCGCCGCGAGCGCGACGGTCGCGTGGCGTTTCGCCGTCACGACGCCGAGGCGGCGCCCCTCGGAGCGCAGGCGGTCGAGCAGCGGCAGGACGCCGTCACACGCGACCACGTCCCGGTGCAGCGGTTCGTTGTGCTCGCGGTAGACGGCGACGAGGTCTTCCACGCGGTCCGGGTCGAGGGCCTGCATCTGCTCGCGCAGGCCCGAACCGCCCACCTTCGCCAGGAGCTCGTCCTCGGGAATCTCGCGCTCGAGGACTGTTCGGGTTGCATGGCGCATCGAGGCCAGGATCATCCAGCCTGAGTCGAGCAGGGTGCCGTCGAGATCGAAGAGGACGACGGGGAACCGCATCGCTCTGATCGTAGCCTCGCGTCGTCGGGCTCCTATGCTCAGCGCGCGTGGATATCGACGACCTGCCGCACGAGGTTCGGGCGCTTGCCGCGGCGTTCCGCGACGGGGCGGCCGACGCGCTGCATGAGCGGCTCGTCTGCCTTCTGTTCCTCGGTTCCGTCGCCTTTCCCGGGTTTGAGCCGCACTATGCCGACATCGACTTCCACGGCGTCGTTGACGGCGAGCTGCGGTCGGCGGACCAGGACGCGCTTGCCCGGCTGCATGCCCGACTGGCGAGCGAGTACGTCCTCGGGCGGCTCGTCGACGGCTCCTATGTCCCGCTGGCCGAAATCGGCCCGGAACCGCCGCAACAGCTGGACGGTGTCGCGGAGGGGGTCTTCAAGGTCGGCGGCGCAAGCCGCGACCGGGGTGGCTGGACCCTCGAACGAGCGCATCTCCATGCCGGCGCATTCGTCCACCTGCACGGGCGTGACCCGCGCGACATCTATCCGCCCCCAGATGAGTCCGAGCTGGCCGCTGCGCTCGTCGAGGAGTTCGAGGAGCTCGCCCTGGCGCGGATGCTCGAGCGCTATCCCGTCTACTCGACCCTGAATCTCTGCCGGCTCGTCTACAGCGTGGAGACCGGCAATGTCGTGGTGTCGAAGGTGACGTCTGCCGAGTGGGCGCTGAGCCGGCTGCCGGAAGAGTGGCGCCCGCTCGTCCGGGACGCGCTCGCCCTCTACCGCGGCGACCGATGCACCGCCGATCTCGCAAACCGCCTCCGCAACTTCTACGGCTACGTGGGCGATCAGTACTTCACGCGCGCGAGGTAGAGGCCCCACGGCGGGGCGGTCGCCCCGGCCTCGTGGCGGTCGGCGCCCTGCAGCAGCGGCTCCAGGCGTTCGGGCGAACGCTCGAGCATCGTGCCGACCAGCGTGCGAACCATGTGGCGCAGAAAGCTGTCCGCGGTGACCCAGAAGTCGAGGTAGTCGCCGTCGCGCGCCCAGCGGGCGTCCTCGACGACGCGCCGGAACCGTTCGTGCTGCGTGTCGGTCGGCGTGAACGCTCGGAAGTCGTGCTCGCCGTGAAGCAGCAGCGCGGCGCGCGCGAGTGCGGCCTCGTCCACGGGCCGCGGATGCCACCAGCTGCGATGCGTCTCGAACGGCGACGGCGAGCGGCGGGTGAAGAGCCGGTAGCGGTATGTCCGTGACCGGGCGGAGTGCCGCGCGTGGAAGTCCGGCGCAGCCTCCTCCGCCGAGGTCACGGCGACATCGGAAGGAAGGTGCGTGTTGAGCGCCTCCGCCGCCCGCGCCATCGGCGGACCGCCCTCGATCTCGGCGCTCGCCACCTGGCCGGTCGCGTGGACGCCTGCATCGGTCCGCCCGGCGACACCCAGCGTCGACCAGCGCGGAAACACGGCGTCGAGGGCGGCCCGCACCACGCTTTCGACCGTGCGGTGGTCGGGCTGGGCCGCCCAGCCGCGGAACCCGGTTCCGTCGTACTCCAGCTCGAGCCGGATCCTCATCCGGGCGTCACGACGAGCGCGAGGCCGTCGACGGCGGCGACGCGGACGACGTCGCCTGGATCGGCGCCGTCTGCGCAGATCGCGCCCCAGATCTCCCCGTTGACGCGCACCTGGCCCCGCGGACGGCAGGGCGTGATCACCGTCGCCGGCTCGCCGACGAGGGTCTCGACGCCCACCTTCGGCTTGCGCCGGTGCGACAGCTTCCACCAGAAGATCGTCTCGCCCACCTCGAGCACCACCCCGCCTGCGAGCAGGAGGATGCTCCAGGGCAGCGGGACGACGTAGATCGCGAGCAGAATCGCGCCGACTAGTGCCATGGAAAGAGCGTATTGACGCTTGCCAGCAAGAGCGAGTTCGACCGCGGCAATGCTGCGGCGAAGGCGCGAGCGGCCTTCCGGCGTCTAGACGAGCTCGAGGTAGACCATCTCGGCCGCGTCCCCCTGGCGGGGACCGACCTTGACGATCCGCGAGTAGCCGCCGGGCCGCTCGGCGAAGCGCGGTCCGACCTCGGCGAAGAGCTTGTGGACGACCTCCTGCGAGCGGAGGTACGCCATCGCCTGGCGGCGCGCGTGCAGGTCGCCACGACGGCCGAGCGTGATCATCTGCTCGGCGATCGGCCTGACGGCCTTCGCCTTCGCCTCGGTCGTCCGGATCCGGCCGTGCTCGATCAGGGCGCCGGCGAGGTTCGCGTAGAGGGCGCGCCGGTGCGCCGAGTCGCGTCCGAGCTTCTTGCCTGAGCGATGGTGGCGCACCGAGCCTCGTCCTCTACCTGATCTAGGCGGCCTCTTCGCCGCGGAGCGTGAGCCCGTGAGCGGAGAGCGTCTCCTTGACCTCTTCGATCGACTTTCGGCCGAAGTTCGGGATGGCCGAGAGCTCGGCCTCCGACTTGGACATCAAGTCACCGATCGTGTCGATCCCGACCCGCTTCAGGCAGTTGTAGGAGCGGACTCCGAGCTCGAGCTCCTCGATCGGGAAGTTCTCCATCGGATGCGGCGGCGGCGACTCCGACACGGCCTCCGCGCCGGCGCCCTCACCGAGGCCCTCGATCTTGTCGAGGTCCGTGAAGATCGCCAGCTGCCGGATCAGGATCTCGGCCGCCTGCCCGATCGAGTCGCGCGGATCGATCGAGCCGTCGGTGGTGACGTCAAGCCGCAGCTTGTCGTAGTCGGTGCGCTGTCCGACGCGTGCAGCCTCCACGTCGTAGGCGACGCGCCGCACGGGCGAGAAGATCGAGTCGACCGGGATGACGCCGATGGTGTGCTGCTCGCCGCGGTTCAGCTCGGCGGGTACGTACCCGCGCCCACGGCCGATCGTCATCGTCATCTCGAGCCGGCCCTTCTCCGCGAGGCTCGCGATCTTGAGCTCGGGGTTCAGGATCTCGAGCTCGGCGGGAGCCTCGATGTCGCCGGCGGTGACCTCACCGGCGCCCTTTTTCAGCAGGTGTACCTCGATCTCCGGCGCCTCGCCGTGCAGCCGGACGATGAGGTTCTTGAGGTTGAGGATGATGTCCGTGACGTCCTCGACGACGCCGGGAAGCGTCGTGAACTCGTGCGCCACGCCTTCGATCTTGACCGAGGTCACGGCCGCGCCTTCGAGCGACGAGAGCAGCACCCGCCGGAGCGAGTTGCCGAACGTGTAGCCGAAGCCGCGATCGAGGGGCTCGATGACGAAGATCCCGCGGTTCTCGTCGACCTCTTCCTGGACGATCCGCGGCGTCTGAAACTCCATCAAACTTGTCCGTGTAGCCAAAGCGTTCCTTTCTCCTTGCGAGCGCAGCGGCGCCCGGCCGTTGCGCACTACTTCGAGTAAAGCTCGACGATCAGCTGTTCCTGGACCGGGGTGTCGATCTCGGCGCGCTCGGGCAGCTTCAGCACGCGCCCGGTCAGCCCCTCGTGGTCGGCCTCGAGCCAGGGCGCGACCGAGGCCGTCAGGTCGGTCGCGTCGCGAACGACCTGCGCGGCAGGGCTGCCGTCCCGCACCTGGACCACGTCGCCTGGCTTGACCTGGTAGCTGGGGATGTTGACGCGACGACCGTTGACGAGGAAGTGCCCGTGGCGCACCAGCTGGCGGGCCTGGGCTCGCGAGGCCGCGAAGCCGAGCCGGTAGACGACGTTGTCGAGGCGCGTCTCCAGCAGCCGGAGCAGGTTCTCACCGGTGATCCCCGAGCGCTGGGCGGCCTTTTCGTAGTAGTTGCGGAATTGCTTCTCCAGCAGCCCGTAGTACCTGCGCGCCTTCTGCTTCTCGCGCAGCTGCAGGAGGTACTCCGACTGCTTGATACGACCGCGGCCGTGCTCGCCCGGCGGATAGCTGCGGCGCTCGACCGCGCACTTCTCCGTCAGGCAGCGCTCACCCTTTAGGAAGAGCTTCATGCCTTCCCGGCGGCAGACGCGGCACTTCGGGCCCAGGTCTCGCGCCATTACACGCGCCTCCGCTTCTTCGGTCGGACGCCGTTGTGCGCCTGCGGCGTCACGTCGCGGACGCCGAGGATCTCGAGGCCGGCGGCCTGCAGCGACCGGATCGCGGTCTCGCGCCCGGAGCCGGGCCCCTTGACGAACACCTCGACCTTCTGCAGGCCGTGCTCCATGCCCTTTCGCGCGCACGAGTCGGCGGTGACCTGGGCGGCGAACGGCGTCGACTTCCGCGAGCCCTTGAAGCCGGCAGATCCGGCGGACTCCCAGACGATCACATTGCCGTCCTTGTCGGTAAGCGTGACGATCGTGTTGTTGAACGACGTCTTGATATGTGCCTGCCCGACGGCGATGTTCTTGCGCGCACGGCGCCGGGTGCGACCGCGGGTCGCCTGCCTGCGAGGCGGCGCCACTTACTTCCCCTTCTTCCCGCGGCCGACGGTCTTCTTTGGGCCCTTCCGCGAGCGGGCGTTCGTCTTCGTCCGCTGCCCGCGGACCGGAAGGCCGCGCCGGTGGCGAAGGCCGCGATACGCGCCGATCTCGGACAGGCGCTTGATCGACTGCGAACGCTCGCGGCGCAGGTCGCCCTCCACCTGAAGGTTCGCGTCGATGTGCGCGCGCAGCTTCGTGATCTCCTCGTCGGTGAGATCGCGGACCTTCTCGTCCGGTGACAGGCCGAGCTCGGCGCAGACTCGGCGCGCCGTCGACTGGCCGATCCCGTAGATGTACGTCAGCCCGATTTCGAGCCGCTTCTGCGTCGGGAGGTTGACGCCTGCGATGCGTGCCATCTACTGCCTCACCCCTGCCGCTGCTTGTGACGCGGGTTCGGGCAGATGACCATCACTCTGCCGTGGCGCTTGATGACCCGGCAGCGCTCGCACATTGGTTTGACGGACGGACGGACTTTCATTAGTGCCCTTTCTCATCGGTGGCGGTAGGTGATGCGACCGCGGGAGAGGTCGTATGCCGAGAGCTCGACCTTGACCTTGTCACCGGGAAGGATGCGGATGTAGTGCTTGCGCATCTTTCCGGAGATCGTCGCCAGGACGTCCTGCCCGGTATCCACCTTCACCCTGAACATCGTGCTGGGCAACGCCTCGACCACCTCGCCCTCCACTTCGATCTTCTCCTCCTTCGCCACGAACCTGCTGCGACTTGCCTGAGACCCCTTCACAAAAAGCGCGCTCGACGCGAGCGCGATCGAACAGCAAACCACGGCGCGCCCGAACACGGACCTCGCCGCACGACTATCGTAGCAAACCCGCTCCGGCGGTCTTCGCCGCGCGCGTGAGGATGCGCGGGCCGTCTTCGGTGACCGCGACCGTGTGCTCGAAATGCGCCGAAAGTGAGCTGTCCTGGGTGGAAATCGTCCAGTGGTCGTCGTGCATGAAGATCTCCGGGCCACCCGCGGTGATCATCGGCTCGATGGCGAAGACCATGCCCGGCTGCAGCAGCGGGCCGCGTCCCGGATCGCCGAAGTTCGGGATCTGCGGGTCCTCGTGCATCGACCGGCCGACGCCGTGGCCGACGAGCGCGCGGACGACCGAGAACCCCTGCTCTTCCGTCACCTGTTGGATCGCGTGCGAGATGTCGGAGAGGCGGTTCCCCGCGCGGCACTGCTCGATCCCGGCTACGAGAGCCGCCCGGCCGGCCTCCAGGAGCGACTCGGCCTCGACGGACGGCTCTCCGACCGCGAACGTATAGGCGGAATCGGCCACGAACCCGTTCAGCGTCACCCCGACGTCCACGGCCAGGACGTCCCCCTCGTCGAGGACGTACGGCCCCGGGATCCCGTGCACGATCACGTCGTTCGGCGACGTGCAGATCGACGCGGGATACCCCCGGTAGCCCTTGAACGTTGCCACGCCGCCGCGCGACCGGATGTACTCGTCCGCGACGAAGTCGAGCTCGGCGGTCGTCACGCCGGCGCGGATGCGCTCCTCGAGGAGCCCGAGCGTCTCGGCGACCACCTCGCCGGAGCGCGCCATCAGCTCGACCTCGGCCGGCGACTTGCGGATGATCATCTGATCATCACCTCGGTCTGGTTCAGGACGCGCTCGATCTCTGCGTACACCTCGTCGATCTCCCGTTCGCCGTGGATTCCCACCAGCTTGCCTTGCGCCCGGTAGTAGGCGACGAGCGGCTCCGTCTTCTCGTGGTAGAGGGCCAGGCGCTCGTCGATCGCGTCGGGCGTGTCGTCGGTGCGCCCCTCCTCGCGGGCCCGGCGCAGCAGCCGCTCGCGGGAGACGGCGTCGTCCACCTGCAGCTCGAGCACGAGCACGAGCTCCCGGTCGATCTCGGAGAGCATGTCGTCGAGCGCGCGCGCCTGCGGCAGCGTCCGCGGGAAGCCGTCGAGGACGAACCCCGGCAGCGTGTCGCCCCGGCTGAGCCGGACGCGGATGATGTCGATCATCAACTCGTCGGGCACGAGCCCGCCGGCGTCGTAGATCGGCTTGACGCGGCGCCCCAGCTCGGTTGACCGGGCCATCTCGTCGCGGAGGATGTCGCCCGAGGCGATGTGGGGGATGCCGTACTCCTCCGAGATCCGCCTGGCCTGCGTCCCCTTGCCCGCGCCCTGCGGTCCGAGCAACAGCAAGTTAAGCCCGCTCACCGTTCGCCCTTCCTATGGGCGCGAGATGGAGATCAATAGTCGATCGCGTGCGCGATCACCGTGGCGGCCGGAGCCGGGCTTTGCCCGGCGGGAGGCCAACGGCGAACGGGCGGCGAGAGCGAAAAAGGAGGGGGTTCGTGGGGGGACCATGGGTTCCCCCACGCTAACGGAGAAAACCCTCGTAGCGTCGCATCATCATCTGCGACTCGATCTGTCGCATGGTGTCGAGCGCGACGCCGACGGCGATCAGCACGGAGGTACCGCCGAGGTAGGACTGCGCCGCCTGCGAGATGTTGAAGTACTTGATGAACAGCGTCGGCAGCACGGCGATGGAGGCGAGGAACAGGGCGCCGGGAAGCGTCAGCCGGGTTAGCACGCGGTCGAGGTAAGCCGCGGTCGGCGGCCCCGGCCGGATCCCCGGGATGTAGCCGCCCTGCTTCCGGAGGTTGTCCGCCTGGTCGACCGGGTTGAACTGAACGGCGGTGTAGAAGAACGTGAAGATCAGGATCAGCGCAGCCTCGGTGAGGATGTAGTACCAGCTGCTCGGCCGGAAGTGGTTGTTGATGAAGTTTTGCGTGCTCGGGAGGTACTGGGCGAGCGTGGGTGGGAACGCGAGCACGGCCGCGGCGAAGATGATCGGGATCACGCCGGCCATGTTCACGCGCAGCGGCATGTAGGTGGAGCCGCCGGCCGTGAGCCGGCGCCCGACCACGCGTTTGGCGTACTGGATCGGGATCCGCCGCTGCCCCTCCTGCACGAACACGACGGCGACGACGACGGCAACGGCGATAATCGGAAAGAAGAGCTTCTCCGTCGCGCTGCCGTTGACGATGGCGTTCACCGCCGTCGGCAGCCGCGAGAGGATCGACGCGAAGATCAGCAGCGAGATGCCGTTGCCGATCCCGCGCTTGGTGATCAGCTCGCCCATCCACATCAGCAGCGTCGTGCCGGCTGTCAGCGTGATCACGATCAGGACAAGCCGGCCCATCCCGCCCGGGATGATGTGCTGGCGCTGGAACAGGACGCCGTACCCCAGCGCCTGCAGCGCCGCGAGCACCACCGTCAGGTAGCGGGTGTACTGGTTGATCTTCGCGTAGCCCGACTCACCCTCCTTCTGGAGCGCCTCCAGCTTGGGGACGACGACGGTGAGGAGCTGGAGGATGATCGACGCCGTGACGTACGGCATGATCCCGAGCGCGAAGACGGCGAACTGCGACAGCGCGCCGCCGGAGAAGAGGTTGAGCAGGCCGAAGATGCCCCCTGCGGCTTGACCGTTGAAGTAGTTGTTGATCTGGTCGGAATTGATGCCCGGCGCCGGCACCCAGGAGCCGAGGCGGTAGAGCGCGAGGATCATCGCCGTGAACAGCACCCGGTGCCGAAGCTCCGGGACGCGCCAGGCATTCGCGAGCCACGAGAACACGCGTTAGTCCTCCGTGGCCCTGGTCGTTCTGCTGCGCTTCCGCTTCGGCTCGGCTTCGTCGCGCAAGGCGACGGCCTTGCCGCCGGCTCCCTCGATCTTCTCGCGCGCTGTCGTCGAGAACCGGTGGGCCGTGACGGTGAGGCGCTTCGTGAGATCGCCGTGGCCGAGGATCTTCACATCCCACGGCTTGTTGCCGGTGAGCCCCGCCTCCTTCAGCAGCTCGAGCGTAACCTCGGCGCCGTCGTCGAAGCGCTGCAGCTGGTGCACGTTGATCGCGTAGGTGAACGTCCTGAAGGGGCCGATCGGCATCGCGTCCTTCGACGTGTTGCCGCGCTGCTTGCCGAGGCGCATGTAGATCGGCATCTGGCCGCCCTCGAAACCCGGGCGCATCTTGTGCGAGCCCGAGCGGGCCTTCTGTCCCTTGATGCCGCGGCCGGAATAGCGCCCCTTGCCCGATCCCATGCCGCGCCCGACGCGCTTGCGGCTGCGCCGTTTCGCCGCCGGCTTCAGGTTTGACAGGTTGAGCTCGTCCGCCACGACCTAGTTCTCCACGCGCTCGACGGCAACGACGTGCCGCACCTTCCTGAGCATACCCGCGAGCTCCTTAGACTCCTCCCGCTCGACGCTGCGGCCGATCCGCCCGAGCCCGAGCGCGCGCAGCGTGCCTCGGTGGCGGGCCGTCTGGCCGATCTGGCTTCGAACCTGACGGATCCGTACGCGCGTCACTCGCCCTCACCCTCCGGCGCCGGCTCCTCGGCGGCCGGGGCTTCTTCCGGGGGAACCTCCCGGTTCTCCGGAGCCCCCTCCCCTGGTCCGCTATCGCGGACAGGCTCCGCCGCCTCGATCACCTTCGGCACGGGCAGAATCTCCGCGACCGACTTGCCACGGCTCCGCGCCACGTCCTCGGGCCGGCGCAGCGAGCGGAGACCGACGATGGTCGCGCGTGCGAGGTTGATCGGGTTCGTCGTCCCGAGGCTCTTGGCGAGGATGTCGCGGATCCCCGCAAGCTCGAGGATGGCGCGAACGCCGCCGCCAGCGATGACCCCCGTGCCTTCGCTTGCCGGACGCAGCAGGACACGCGCCGCGTCGGAGCGCCCGATCACCTCGTGCGGGATCGTCGTGCCGTTGCGCGGCACCTGGAAGAGGTTCTTCTTGGCGTCGTCGACCGCCTTCGTGATCGCGAGCGGAACCTCGCGCGCCTTGCCGTAGCCGACGCCGACGCGGTCGACCTCGTCGCCGATGACGACGAGCGCGGTGAACGAGAACCGACGGCCGCCCTTGACCACCTTGGCGACGCGATTGATCTCGACCACGCGCTCCTTCAGCTCTCTCGTTTCGCGGTACTCGACGGCAGTCATATGGCTAGAACTCCAGGCCTCCTTCTCGGGCCGCGTCGGCTAGCGCCTTGACGCGGCCGTGGTACAGGTAGCCGCCCCGGTCGAAGACGGCGCGCTCGACGCCGGCGGCCTTTGCGTTCTTCGCGAGCAGCTTGCCGACCTCGGCCGCCTGCTCCTTCTTCGTGCCCTTGAAGGACTGCTTCAGCTGCAGCCAACTCGCGGCCGCGAGCGTGCGCCCGTCGAAGTCGTCGACGAGCTGCGCGGAGATCCCACGGTTCGAGCGGAAGACGACGAGCCGGGGCCGCTCGGCGGATCCCTGGATCCGCCGCCTAACCCTTTTGTGACGGCGAGCTCGTGCTTGGTGTCGAGTCAGTGTTGTCATTTTGCGATTGTCTAGGCCCGCTTCCCGACCTTCCTCCGCACGTACTCGCCCTCGTAGCGGATGCCCTTGCCCTTGTAGGGCTCGGGCGGCCGGACCCGCCGGATCTCGGCGGCGACCTGGCCCACCTGCTGCTTGTCGGCGCCGCGCACGATGATCTGCGTCGGCGCAGGCACCTCGAACGTGATTCCCTGCGGGGCGTCGATCGCGACCGGATGCGAGAAGCCGACGCTCAGGTCCAGCGTCGTCCCGCGCAGCGCGGCCCGGTAACCGACACCCTGGATCTCGAGGCGCTTCTCGAATCCCTTTGTGACCCCTTCGACCATATTGGCGACCAGCGTCCGGGTGAGCCCGTGTAGCGCACGGTCTTCCCCGCGCTCGGTCGGCCGGCTGACGGTGATCGTGCCGTCCGCCTGATCGATCTGCATGCGCGTCGGCACGGCCTGCGTCAGCTCACCGTTGGGGCCGTTCACGGTCACGCGCCCAGGGTCGATCGCGACCGAAACACCGGCTGGGATCTCGATGGGTTTGTTTCCAATCCTGCTCATGCTCTTTTCAACGTTCCCCGTTGGTGAAAATGCGCCGGCATTTTCACCAGACAAAGCACACGACTTCGCCGCCGACCCCTTCCTGCTCTGCGCTCCGGCTGGTCATCAGCCCGCGCGACGTCGACAGGATGGCCGTTCCCATGCCTCCGAGGACCCGCGGCAGCCGGTCTTTCCGAGCATACACGCGGCGCCCGGGCTTCGAGATCCTGCGCAGATCGGTGATGATCCGCTCGCGGTTGCGGCCGTACTTGAGGTCGATGACGAGCACGTCGTACGCGAGCTTTTGCGGCCGCGTGTCGCCCTTCTCGACCTTGAAGTCCGAGATGTAGCCCTCCTCCTTGAGCAGGCGGGCGATCTCCTCCTTCAAACGTGAGGTGGGCATCTCGGTGTGCTCGTGCAACGCCTTGTTCGCGTTGCGAATCCGCGTCAGCATGTCGGCAATCGGATCGGTTAGCACGTGTCCTCTCCTACCAGGACGACTTGGTCATTCCCGGGATCGCGCCCTGGTGCGCGAGCTCCCGTAGGCAGATTCGGCAGAGCCCGAACTTCCGGTACACGGCGCGCGGGCGGCCGCAGCGGTTGCAGCGGCTGTACTGCCGCGTCTTGTAGCGCTGCGGTCGCGAGGCCTTCACCACCAGGGACTTCTTGGCCACCTAACGCTCACTCCTCTCGTCGGCGAACGGAAACCCGAGCCCGGCGAGAAGCGCCCGCGCGTGCTCGTCGGTGTCCGCGCTGGTCGTGACGGCGACGTCGAGCCCGCGGACACGCGCGACGGCGTCGTAGTCGATCTCGGGGAAGATGATCTGCTCGCGGATGCCGAGCGAGTAGTTTCCGCGACCGTCGAAGGCGCGCGGGCTGAGCCCGCGGAAGTCGCGGATGCGGGGGAGCGCGATCGAGATCAGCCGATCGAGGAACTCGTACATCCGGGCGCCGCGGAGCGTCACCTTCGCGCCGATCGGCATGCCCTCCCGGATCTTGAAGCCGGCGATCGACTTCCGGGCGCGACGCACCTGCGCGCGCTGGCCTGCGATCGTCGTCAGCTCCTCGATCGCGCTGTCGAGGGAGCGGGCATCCGTCTTCGCGTCGCCGACACCCATGTTCAGCGTCACCTTGGTGACGTGCGGCACCTGCATCACGGAGGAGAGCCCCAGCTCGTCCTTCAGGCGACTGCGGAGCTCCTGCTCGTAGAGCTGCTTGAGCCGCGGGGTGTAGGTCTCGGTCTCGGTCGCAGTCGCCATCTAGCGGTCGATCTCCTCCTGGCAGTCGGCGCGCCGGCACACGCGGACGTGCTCGACCTGACCGCCCTTGCCCTCCTTGGCGTGCATCCCGACGCGCGTCGCGCGCTTGCAGGTCGGGCAGACGATCATCACGTTCGACACGGGCAGCGGCGCCGGCAGATCCATCACGCCGCCGGGAGAGAGCCCCGGCGTGCCCATGCCGCTTCGCTGCTTGATCGGCCGCGGCTTCACGTGGCGCTTCGAGATGTTCAGGTTCTCGACGACGACGCGCTGCTGCTTCGGCAGGGCCTCGATCACGCGACCCTGCTTGCCGCGGTCCTTGCCGCTGATGACCTGAACGAGGTCGCCTTTCTTGACTTTCATCACAGAACCTCCGGAGCGAGGCTGACGATCTTCATGAAGTTCTTCTCGCGGAGCTCGCGCGCGACGGGGCCGAAGATCCGCGTCCCGCGCGGGTTGTGCTGGTTGTCGATGATCACCGCCGCGTTCTCGTCAAAGGCGATCGTGGTGCCGTCGTCACGGCCGTACGGCTTCTTCGTCCGCACGACCACGGCGCGCACGACGTCGCCCTTCTTGACCGCACCCTGCGGCGTCGCCGTCTTGACCGTGCCGACGATGATGTCGCCGACGCGGGCGTAGCGGCGCTTCGATCCGCCCATGACGCGGATGCACAGAAGCTCACGGGCCCCCGTGTTGTCGGCAACGCGCAGGCGCGATTCCTGCTGAATCACTTCGCGACCTCCACGACCTCCGCGAGCCGCCAGGTCTTCATGCGGGACAGCGGGCGCGTCTCGACGATGCGAACGACGTCGCCCACCTTCGCCTCGTTGCCCTCGTCGTGCGCGTGGAACTTCTTCGCGCGCCGAATCACCTTCTTGTAGCGCGGGTGCACCTTCACCGTCTCGACCCTGACGACGATCGTCTTGTCCATCGCGTCCGAGACGACGACGCCGCGCCGCTCCTGGCGGCGCCCGCGCTCGCGCTCGGGCTTCGGCAGCCGGACGATCGGCTTCTTGGCGGCAGCCTGCCTGGTCTCTTCCTTCCTCCTGCGGCCGGGCATCTAGTGCGCCTCCAGCGTCGTCTCGCGCTCGTGGCGGACGGTCAGGATGCGGGCGATCTCGCGCTTCGCCACCTGCAGGCGAGCGGTGTTCTCGAGCGCGCCGGTTGCCGCCTGGAAGCGCAGGTTGAACAGCTCCTGCCGCGCCTCGCCGAGCCGGTGCTCCAGCTCGTCGTCGGTCATGTCTCGGTACTCGTTGGCCCTCATTCGAAGAGCTCCGCCTCCCGCTTGACGATCTTGGTCTTGATGGGCAGCTTCTGGCCGGCGAGCCGCAGCGCTTCCCGGGCGAGAGGCTCCGGGACACCGGCGAGCTCGAACATCACGCGACCCGGCTTGATGACGGCCACCCAGCCCTCCGGGGAGCCCTTGCCGGAGCCCATGCGGGTCTCGGCCGGCTTCTTCGTGAAGGGCTTGTCCGGGAAGATGTTGATCCAGACCTTGCCGCCGCGCTTGATCTTGCGGGTCATCGCGACGCGAGCCGCCTCGATCTGGCGATTCGTGATCCAGCCGGATTCGAGAGCCTTGAGGCCGAAGTCGCCGAACTGCACGTTCGTCTGCCCCTTCGACAGGCCGGCCCGCCGGCCGCGCTGGTACTTGCGGAACTTCGTCTTCTTCGGAAGTAGCACGGCCTAGCTCCCACCCTGCTCGCGCTCGGGCTCGCCGGACTGCTCCAGCTTCGTCGGGTCTTCGGTCTGCTGCTTCTGCGTGGTCGTATCCGGAGCGTCGGCGACGGGCGCCGGCGTCGTCTCGACCTCGGGCTCGACCTGCGGCTGTTCGCGGCCGGAGGCCGCGCGAGCCCGCTCGTCGGTGCGCGGGCGCTCCACGCCCGACTGCCCACGCCCTCGGTCGCCCTCACC